>JAFYNO010000062.1 GCA_017549705.1 Bacteroidales bacterium
ACACCTGATCGCCCATTACGATGATGTTGTAGAACGCGGGATCGTATGCCGACAGGAAGCTGTAAGCACCGCTATATCGCAGGTTGTAGTAGCTCGACGGCATATTGTAGTATGGCGAGTCGAAACCGCGCAGACGACGTGCGTAGGCACTTTCGTAGGTGTCGGCCACGACGCTCGTGTAGTCGAGATCGTTGGGATTCGAGATCACTTTGTATTCTTTATCCTCTTTCACGGCCTCGGCAGCGGCTACCAATGCCTCATACTCGGCGCGTCGAGCCTCGGCTTGTGCAGCCAGAGCTTCGTAGCGAGCCGTACGAGCGGCAGCCTCCGATTTGGCGATTGCCTCGCGGTCGTGGGTTGCATACAGGTCGTCGTTGTTGTAACCGGAATAGAGGGCCGACGTACACCCTCCGAGCATCGATGCTGCGAACAGCGCGATGGCGATTGTAAAGATGTTCCTCATAGCTCCATCAAAAATTGTCTTCATTTTCAATAATTTCTTCTTTGTTTTCGGGCGAAAATCGCGCCGATTCTTCGGTCGATGATCGTTACCATCTATTATATAGACGCAAAAATGGGGCAAAATGTTGCATTGTGTAGCGCAATTACCGTCGAAGCGTCCATTTTGGCGGTTGAACCGCCCAATTTATTTGGTCAAAGATAGAGATTTTATATCATAATTGCAAAAAAAGACGTACCTTTGCACTCGGCCTGAGGCTCAATCAAGTGGTAATAATTGAAAAGTAGATAATATTTAGAAATGGCAAAGGAATTAAAAGATTTGACACGCCGCGAGGAAAACTACTCGCAGTGGTACAACGATCTGGTCGTGAAGGCCGGACTGGCCGAGAATTCGGCTGTGCGTGGTTGTATGGTAATCAAGCCCTACGGTTACGCTATTTGGGAGAAGATGCACGAGGCATTGGACAAGATGTTCAAGGCTACCGGTCACCAGAATGCATATTTCCCACTTTTTATTCCCAAGTCGTTCTTCTCGCGTGAGGCTGACCACGTCGAGGGTTTCGCTAAGGAGTGCGCCGTTGTGACTCACTACCGATTGAAGAATAGCCCCGATGGCGGTGTTACGGTCGATCCCGCAGCTAAGCTCGAAGAGGAGTTGATCGTACGTCCTACCTCGGAGACCATCATCTGGAACACCTACAAGAATTGGATTCAGTCATACCGCGACCTGCCGATTCTCTGCAACCAGTGGGCTAACGTAGTTCGTTGGGAGATGCGTACCCGTCTGTTCCTGCGCACCGCTGAGTTCTTGTGGCAGGAGGGTCACACCGCTCACGAGACTAAGGAGGAGGCTATCGAGGAGGCAACAAAGATGATCGGCGTTTATAAGGATTTCGCCGAGAACTTTATGGGTGTGCCCGTGATCGTGGGTCACAAGAGCCCCAACGAGCGTTTCGCAGGTGCGCTGGATACGCTGACCATCGAGGCCCTGATGCAGGACGGTAAGGCTTTGCAGAGCGGTACTTCGCACTTCCTCGGTCAGAACTTTGCTAAGGCATTCGACGTGCAGTACACCACTCGCGAGGGTAAGTTGGAGTATGTTTGGGCAACGTCGTGGGGCGTTTCGACCCGTCTGATGGGTGCGCTGATTATGGCTCACTCGGATAACAACGGTCTGGTGCTGCCTCCGAAGCTGGCTCCCATTCAGGTTGTTATGGTGCCTATCTACAAGGGCGAGGAGGAGTTGAAGAACGTAGTCGAGAAGCTGCGTCCGATTGCTGAGGCTTTGGAGGCTAAGGGCGTGAGTGTCAAGATCGACGACCGCGACAACGTACGTTCGGGCTTCAAGTTTGCCGAGTATGAGTTGAAGGGTGTGCCCGTTCGTCTGGCAATGGGTGGCCGCGACATCGCTAACGGTACGATCGAGGTTGCTCGCCGCGATACTCTCGAAAAGTGCACGATGCCTCAGGAGGGTATTGTTGAGCACATCGTTGAGTTGCTCGACCAGATCCAGAAGGGTATCTTCGAGAAGGCTCTCAACTTCCGCAACTCGATGATCACTCGCGTCGATACTTGGGACGAGTTCTGCCGCGTATTGGACGAGAAGGGTGGCTTTATTTCGGCACATTGGGACGGTACCGTAGAGACCGAGGTGGCGATCAAGGAGGCTACGAAGGCAACTATCCGCTGTATTCCTCTCGATGTCGAGGAGGAGGAGGGTACCTGCATCTTCTCGGGCAAGCCGTCGCACCACCGCGTTCTGTTCGCTCGCAGCTACTAATCAGCCGCGATGGGGGCGATAGCCGCCTCTTCAATCGAAAGTATAATCTATTTCGGGCGATTCCATACGAATGGGAGTCGCCCGAATTTTTTTCGAAAATTTTTGACGAATTGTTTTGATTTTCTAAATATTTAGAATAGTTTTGTATTACTAAATAGTTAGAAGATGAATTTGACAAGACGATTCTTTCGCGAGTTTGGCGTTGTAGTTGTGGTTCTGTTTTTGGTGCAATCTGTCTATTCGGCAAATCCCTATCCCTCAGCCATTGAGGTCGAGAGCTATAGACGTGGGGCGGCAAAGGGCTCGGCTGCAATGACCTACCGCTTGGGAAAGTGCTATGCGCGTGGTTACTCGGTCGAGCGTGATCCTGCTGAGTCTGTTCGTCTCTATACTATTGCTGCCGAAATGGGTTATCTGCCAGCTAAAAACGATCTGGCTTCGCACATCGAGCAGGGACTTGGTACTGAGAGCGATCCCGTACGTGCCGCGACGCTCTATCGTGAGGCGGCAGAGTGGGGATACGCCATCGCTCAATACAATTTAGGGCGACTCTATATGAAAGGAATTGGGGTCGAGCAGTCGAATCAGCGTGCAGCATATTGGTTTCAACGTGCTGCCAATCAGAAGATTGGCTTGGCGGTGTTCTATCTTGGAGAGTGCTATTGGTTTGGGCGCGGTGTGCCCGAAGATCACGCAATGGCTTTGCGTTTGTGGCGCGAGGCGGCTGGGCAGGGTGTTGCATTGGCAATGCTCAACTTGGGAATATATTACGATCAAACTGCCTCAAACTCAGCCGAATTGGTGGCTGCGGCGGCTTTCTATCGTGATGCAGCAACGGCGGGCAATCACGAAGCGGAGTATCGTCTTGGTATACTCTATCGCGAAGGGCGAGGTGTTCGGAGTGATTTGCAGTTGGCTGAATTTTGGTTTTTGCGAGCGGCCGAGAGTGGTAATATCTCGGCTCAGCAAGCCTTGGTTGATCTGTATTCCGATCTTGATTTAGACTCTAAGGCAGATTATTGGCAACGTTGTTTTGACGAACAACAGCCGAAATGACCTCGACGAATAAGTTGATAACACACCAAAAAGTAAGGCTCGTTCCGCAGTGGAACGAGCCTTATTCGTTGCGTATCTGATTGTGTCAGAGCTTCGATTACTCAGCCGAGATTGCCTCCGAGGGGCAAACACCAGCGCAAGTACCGCAGTCCATACACTTGTCGGGATCGATTACATAAACATCACCAGCCGAGATAGCCTCTACCGGACATTCGTCGATGCACGAGCCACATGCTACGCACAGATCGGGATTGATTTTGTAAGCCATTGTAGTAAATTTAATGAGTTTAAGAAATTTCGTTATGCAAATATATACAAAAAATCGAGATTACGCCACCTTTCGCGAAGAATTTTCGTGCGCAACCTCGATTTATTGTTGCTTTCGTTAGTCGATCATATCGAAACCGGTGTAGGGTACCAGCACCTCGGGGATGCGGATACCGTTCTCGGTCTGATTGTTTTCGAGCAGTGCAGCCACGATGCGGGGCAGTGCCAACGACGAACCATTCAAAGTGTGTGCCAGCTGGGTCTTTTTGTCGGCCGAGCGGTAGCGCAGCTTCAAACGGTTAGCCTGGAACGACTCGAAGTTCGATACCGACGAAACCTCCAACCAGCGCTTCTGAGCCTCCGAGTAAACCTCGAAATCGTAGGTCAGAGCCGAGGTGAACGACATATCGCCACCGCACAGACGCAGGATACGATAGGGCAGACCGAGCGAGCGAACCAACTGCTCAACGTGTGCAACCATACCGTCCAAAGCCTCATACGACTTCTCGGGCAGAGCCAACTGCACGATCTCAACCTTATCGAACTGGTGCAGACGGTTCAAACCGCGCACGTCCTTAGTCACTTCTCCGCCACATATCGCACTTGTCGCCGTTATGCTTGTAACATTATTTGTTGTGACGATCGCCAATCCTTCCTGTGTGGTAAAGTCGCGTTCTTCGCCGTATGATGTGCCATTGGAATTGGCAGCGTATGCACGCACATAATAGGTGACGTTATTATCCAGTCCTGTTATTGAAGATGTAAACTCACCTGTTCCGGTGCCATCTGTCGTGTGATTGTCAGCAATTGTAGGATTTTGCGATGTGCTCCAACAAACGCCCCTAGCAGTGATTGTGCCACCACCACTATTGGTGACATTGCCGCCACAAGAAGCCGAAGAGCCCGTTATGCCAGTTACTGATTTGGTTGTAACGGTTGGCGCACCCATCTGTGTCGTAAACTCGACTTCATTACCATAGCTCGTTCCATAACTACTTGTAGCATAGGCTCTCACATAATATTTTACATTTGCGATAAGCCCGGTAAGATTAGAATTGAAATCACCGATACCAGTGCCATCTTCGGAATGCTGGTCGTCAAGCGAAGGATTGTGCGAAGTACTCCAGCAGACACCTCTTGCGGTGATATCCATACCTCCACTATTTGTGATATTACCGCCACAACTTGCAGATGTCGGCGTGATATTTGTAACAGTCTTGGTCGTCAATGACGCTAATGAAGCTGTTGTGGTGAACGACAATTCATTGCCGTATCCGACTCCGTCTGAATTCGTGGCATAAGCCCTGACATAATACACGGTATTCGGCGACAGCTCAGTCATATTACTCACAAAAGCGCCATTGCCACTTCCATCTGATGTATGAGCATCATCAATAGTAGGTTGCTCTGTCGTACTCCAACAGATTCCTTTTTCGATGATTTCATCACCACCATTATCAGAAATAGCTCCTCCTGAAACAGCACTATTTGCTGTAATTGTTGTTATTGGGATAGTAACAACAGATGGCACAACTACAGCATGCTCGGTCGTAAAATCCTTTGTGTCAGTATATATTAAACTTATACCGTTAGAATATTTGAAACGATAATAATACTTGGTATCTGACGAAAGACCTTCTATAGTGGCAGTCATCGTTGTTTTATCTAAAACCGCATCGGTTTCTGTCGCATTAGTCACCTCACTATTGGTACTGACACAAACTTTAATCTGCGGTATCTCACCAGGATAGGTGTAATTTGCGATAATTGTTGCGCCATATGGTGTAACCGCAACCACTTCGTCAGAAAGTTCGAGTTTATAGATTTTCAACTCCGGCCTCTTTCTGCATGTTGTCAGAACCAAAGATGAAATGACAATTAATAATATGTATAATGACCGCTTCATAATTACTATCTTAAGAATCCTAAACCTATACCTAAACGAGCTTCAAACACCTTGAAATTAGTAGTAACTGCATCAAGTGAAACCACAAAATTGCCATATCTATACATAGCGCCTAATGAAGCATCTATGCCGGCTGCACTTACGTCTTTATTCTTTACAAGTTGGTTGTTGGTGGTTTCATAAACAGTGTTTCTTACACCATAACCAGCACCAATTCTAAGTGTTAATGGTTCCGAAATCTTGTATATGAAGCCAGCAATAATTGACAGATTGGTGTGATACTCTTTTCCGGAATAATCTGGATAATATGTGCCCACCATCAAATCGTTATCGCATTCATAATCGCTTGACAACCCTTTAAAATCGAAATTGCTCATCGCGGAAAAAAACCAGCCATATTTTTTGTAACTACCAAAAGTGAATCCGTATGACAGATCACCGTAATTGTTGATCGAGGCGTTAATTGTAAAGAAATTGACGATGCCTTTGGGAGCCTGTACAGCGCTAACTTCTTCTTGCATTTCCTTGTTAATAGTCTCAAGCTCTTCGATTCTGTTTTTGAGTTTTTCTTCGTTAGCGTCTGCCGATTTGTTGATGAGGGTTAATTCATAGCCTTTCTTCGGCAGCATATCGAAAGGGAACCAGAACTCGGTAGAGCTCAAATCAGGGTGCGAGATTTTTAAAAAAGTGGCTTTATAAGTCAGGTAAACCCACACTTCACCTACTTTATATTCGCATTCTATGAAAGTGGCAGCATCACCTTGAAAGAGTAATTCTCTGCGCTGTTTGTCGTTGATATTCTCTGTTTTAACCTTCACGACAGCGTATGGAACATCATTATCGTCGGTTTGTATATCCCTGTGAATATTAACAAAGCCAGGCACTTCCTTAAATGACCCTTCCTTCACCTCGAGTTGGGCAAACAAGGGCAATGATAAAAATACAATAAAAAACAAAAAAATATGTCTTCGCATAAGTTTGAATTAGTGGCACAAAGTTAAATAGAATTTTGAAGAAATCAAAATAAATTTGATAAAAAGCATAGGACAAAAAAAAGACGTTTCCTAAAACGTCTCTACTTCAAATACTTATCTTTCAATCTATTCAGCCTGTCAAACTCTTTCTTGGTGATATTACCTAATCGGTATTCCTCCTCGTATGACTTGCAATACTCTTTTATAATATCCTTAAACTCAAGAAAATACTGATGCTGTAACCTGTCGTAATCTTGAATGAACTTAATAAACTCCGGACTGTTCTCAGCATACACCAACGACATCTCATCACGTTTTTTATCAAGCTCATCAAAAGAAAACTTTGCAATGGCAATCTCGGTATATTCTTGATTATCAATAACATCTTTGATGTAAGCATCATAATAGTCAGTGATGAACGCATCTGCCTTCTCGAGCAATGTGCGCTGATCCTCAATCGAGACTGTATGGTTTTCCAAGACCGTCTCCTTATGCGACAATATCGCTGCCACAACCGCCGCTGCAGCCGCTATGACAACGACAATCACAATCACCCAAACGAGTGATAATTTCTTGCTTAAAAAACCTTGTTGTTCGGTCATTTCTTCAATCCTTTGATCTGTTGCTCCAGAACGGCAATCTTCGACTCTGCGTCGGCTTTTTTCTTGCGTTCCTTGTCGACGACGGCAGCTGGAGCTCCGTTGACGAATTTCTCGTTAGAAAGCTTAGCCTCAACAGACTTCAAGAAACCTTGAGCGTATTTCAGTTCCTCTTCAAGTTTCTTCAACTCAGCCTCGGTATCAACAGAGTCGGTAACTGGGATGAAATATTCCTTCGAACGTACGAGGAATCCGAATGCGTCGGTTGGCTTCTCAGTGGTGTAAGTTATTGTCTTAACGTTAGTTAACTTCTCAATGATGCAGTCAAAGTCTTTGTTTGCGCTGCCATTGTCGATAACAACCAAATCCAAAGCCTCTTTGAACGAGATGTTCTTTTCGGCGCGAATCTTACGGATGTTGTTGATGACATCCATTGTAAAATCGAACTGTGCAAGCACCTGATTATCAATTGGTTGCTGCTTTGGAAGCTGGGCAATGATGATATCGTCGCCATCTTTACGTTCGTCGAGGTTATGATAAATTTCTTCGGTGATGAATGGCATGAACGGATGCAGGAGCTTCATCAGGTTTTCGAAGAAAGTGACTGTGGCTCTGTAAGTTGCACCATCGACAGCCTGTCCCTGAGGTGCTTTTACCATCTCGAGATACCATGAGCAGAAGTCGTCCCAAGTGAGCTTGTAGACACCCATCAAGGCATCGGAGAGACGGTATTTCTCGAAGTTGTCCATCATCTCGGCGAGAACCTGGTTGTAACGTGCATCAAACCACTTCACAGCCATCTTGGCAGTGTCGGGCTGAGCAGCTTTCTCGTCGACATTCCAACCGCGGACAAGACGCAATGCGTTCCAAATCTTGTTGCAGAAGTTACGTCCTTGCTCGCATAGCGCCACGTCGAACAAAATATCGTTTCCGGCTGGAGCCGAGAGCAACATTCCCATACGGACGCCGTCGGCGCCGTAGTTTTCAATCAACTCAATCGGATCAGGCGAGTTGCCTAACGATTTCGACATCTTACGGCCGAGTTTGTCGCGTACGATACCGGTAAAATAGACGTTGCTGAACGGCACTTTTCCTTCGTACTCCTCGCCTGCCATAATCATACGGGCAACCCAGAAGAAGATGATATCAGGAGCGGTGATAAGGTCGTTGGTCGGATAATAATATTTGAATTCTTTGTTGTTCGGGTCTAATATTCCGTTGAACAACGAGAGAGGCCACAGCCATGAGCTGAACCAGGTGTCGAGGCAGTCGCTATCACGACGCAAGTCGCTCATCGTCAAGTTGTTATTGCCAGTCTTCTCTTTTGCAAGTTTGAGTGCTTCTTCGTCAGATTCGGCAACGACATAGCCGCCTTCAGGCAGATAATAAGCAGGAATCTGATGTCCCCACCACAACTGACGGCTGATGCACCAGTCTTTAATGTTTTCGAGCCAGTGACGGTAAAGGTTGACATATTTTGCAGGATAGAACTGGATTTCGCCAGTCTCGACAGGCTTAAGCGCGATCTGAGCGAGGTGTTCCATCTTGAGGAACCACTGCATCGAAAGCTTCGGCTCAATCGGGACGTTGGTACGCTCCGAATATCCCACCTTATTATTATAGTCTTCAACTTTTTCGAGCAAATCGGCTTCCTTGAGGTCGATGACAATCTGCTTGCGCACTGCCTCACGGTCCATTCCGACGTACATTCCAGCTGCCTCGCTGATAGTAGCGTCATCGTTGAAGATGTTGATAGTCTGCAGGTTATGTTTCTCACCGAGCATATAGTCGTTCACATCGTGAGCCGGAGTCACCTTCAAGCAGCCTGTACCGAATTCGATATCGACGTATTCGTCTTCGATAACCGGAATCACGCGGTTCACCAACGGAACGATTACTTTCTTACCTTTCAGATGTTGATTTTTAGGATCATTAGGATTAATACACATGGCGGTGTCACCCATAATTGTTTCAGGACGTGTTGTTGCCACCACTGCATAGCCCTTCTCCCCTTCGATTTTATATCTGAGGTAATAAAGCTTGCTATGTTCTTCTTTATAAATGACTTCCTCGTCGCTCAAAGCTGTGAGAGCCTTCGGGTCCCAGTTGACCATACGCACGCCGCGGTAGATGAGGCCTTTTTTATAAAGATCGCAGAACACGTGGATAACGCTCTTCGAGCGTACTTCGTCCATGGTGAACGAGGTGCGTTCCCAGTCGCATGAGCAGCCAAGTTTGCGGAGCTGTTTCAAGATAATTCCGCCGTGCTCGTGTGTCCAATCCCAAGCGTGTTCAAGGAATTTCTCGCGTCCGATATCTGTCTTCTTAATGCCCTGTTGCGCCAGTTTGTTGACCACTTTTGCTTCGGTTGCGATAGAGGCATGGTCAGTACCCGGCACCCAGCAAGCGTTCTTGCCCATCATTCTGGCACGACGCACCAGCACATCCTGAATCGTGTTGTTCAACATATGGCCCATGTGAAGCACGCCTGTCACATTCGGAGGCGGAATCACGATGGTGTAAGGTTCACGTTCATCAGGTGTTGAATGAAAATAGTTCTTATTCATCCAGTGCTCGTACCATTTCTCTTCGGTAGCTTGCGGACTATATTTGCTCGATAATTCCATAATAGAAATATATATTCAAAATTTAAGTTGCAAAATTACGATTTTTCTTGTTTGCATTCAAACTTTTTTATTATTTTTGTACGATTTTTGGAATGAAAACGAGAAATAATTCTAT
>JAFYNO010000063.1 GCA_017549705.1 Bacteroidales bacterium
AGCGACTTGTAAGTTGCCTCATCATGCACCAAGTTGACGTAATGTGTCAAATGGTAGTTGATATTATGCTCCTTCTGCATGTTCTTGAAGATCTCGTGGTTGTGCACGGCGATATCTGCGATATCCGGATTAGAGAATGCCGGACGGCCACCACCGATACAACGCCACGAAGCACCACGGCTGTAGTTGATCATCACAGGCTTCTTGCCAGCTTCCGAGAAGTAACGGAACAAAGCACTACCTGCGATACCGCCACCAGCGATAAACACCTCGACCTTCTCTTTCTTCACGTCGTTCATCTCCGGGAACACAAACACTTCTTTGGTCTTCGGATTATAAAGGTCGCCAAGGCTCACCTGATTTGAAAGTGGAGCACGCGGTGTGGCGTCGCCAACCAACTCAATGCCGTATGAACGCAAAATCTGACGTGCACGTGGGATACATCTCTTTCCACGGCAAGGTCCCATACCCATACGGGTGATGTGCTTCAGTTCATCAACAGAAATGGTCTTGCGGTCACCGATCACGCTCAACACCTTGTCGAGTTTGATATCCTCGCAGTGGCAGACGTATGTCTCGCCATCAGCTAATTTCTTCTTTGATAATGGAGTTGTGAGCTCTTTATTCTCATTATAACGATCCTTAAGGATAAATCCTTTGACATCGGTCAACTCGAACACTCTGCTACCCTCTCCCGAAGGACGCGATGAGCGTGCTTTCACTCTTGCCACATTAGTCTTATTCGACTTCTTGAGTATCTTCTCGATGATGCCTTCGCCAATCTTTTGTCCGTCATTATCAACGAGATAAACCTCGGCACCTTCTTGTGCTTCGTATTCGATTGGCAAGAAACACAATGATTTCTGCACGTCGTAGCCGAAGATTGCCAGACCTGGGCAGCTTGAAACGCACAGCATACAGCCTATACATTTGTCGTAGTTAATGGTAGGCGTGCTGCTTGTTGAAGGCTTGGTGATAGCGCCCTGCGGACAGCTGAACGAGCATGGGTTGCAAGCAAATCCATAGAGACAGTCGGCTTGCACGAACGCTCTGAGCTGCATACGCTCAGGAGTCGGCAAGTTAGGTTTTTCAAGCAACCTGACAGGATGCTGTTGTGAATCAATATACTGTCTTGAAATCTCAAGATAATCGTCATAGTTGAAGCGTACGCCGATGGCTTGCGCAACCTCATATGCAACCTGTTTACCTCTCAAAACAGCGCTTGTTCCTTCACCTATTCTGATAGCGTCACCAGCGCCATATGTGTTCAATCCAAACACTTCACGTCCTTTGACGAGCAGCTGGTTGTCAGGAATCAAACCTGTGCAGATGTTGATGATGTCGATGTCATCGATAACTTGTTCAGTTCCTGGCACTGCTTTGAAGTTCTCGCACTGAGCGATGACGGCGCCCGTTATTCCTGTGTAATCAGCGTTAGGAATAGCACGTACCAAAGTATATCCTGTCATGATCGGGATACCGAGACGGCGCACACGGTTTGCTTGTACCGGGAAACCGCCCTCGCGTGGCATGGCCTCGATGATAGCCTTGATGGTTGCACCAGCCTGCATGCCCTGATATGATGTCAAATAACCAATGTTACCAGCACCAACTGTCAACACCTTCTTTCCTAATAAGGTGTGCTCCTGGTTCATCATCTTCTGGAACACGGCGGCGGTGTAAACACCAGGCACGTCGTCGTTCTCGAATGTCGGCATAAACGGTACAGCACCCGTTGCAACCACAAGATGTTGGGCGTCAATATAACCAACCTCTCCAGTAACTATATTCTTGATAGCCACACGACCGCCTTCAAGCAAATCCCAAACTGTAGTGTTCAAAAGTATGCCTTCGTGGTTGTCGCCTGCCAAAGTCTTTGCAATGTCGAAACCACGCATGCCACCAAACTTCTTTTCCTTCTCAAAGAAGAAGAACTGGTGTGTCTGCATGTTGAACTGTCCGCCGATATTGGCGTTGTTGTCAACAACTATATTGCTGATTCCAAATGCGTTGAGTTGTTCGCGGCAAGCCAAGCCTGCAGGACCGGCACCTATGATAGCGACCTGTGTCTTGTAAACCTTCACTTCACGTGCAGTTTGTTCTTTAGCGTCCGGAAGCACGTTAGCCTCGTTGTTGATAGGCTTCACCTCCTTCACTCCGTCAACCAAAGTGATGCAGATACGGCGAATCTTGCCGTCCACCAGCATCTCGCAAGCACCGCACTTTCCGATGCCGCAGTTCAAACTTCTGTTACGTCCATCAAGACTATGGCTGTGAACAGGAAAACCAGCCTGATGCAAAGCGGCAGCAATGGTGTAGCCCTTCTGACCAACCACTTTTTTGCCATCATAAATAAACTCTACTTTTTCGCCCTCGGCGATATCGAGAATAGGATGTTTGGTTATTTTGTACATGCTTTTCAATATTGCAAATTAGAAATGCAAAATTAATAAGGTGTTTTTACAAAAACAAGAAAAAAGTGAAAAAAATCTCGCGCAGATTCCGCTGACAATGCAGAGTCTATCCTGGCACAACTCTGCGAAATCTGCAGCTCGCTTTAGCGAGCCATCTCGCGGAGTTTTATTTGGAAAATTCTGCTAATTCTGCGTGATTAGCGCGGGATTATTGGACGCTATCTTTGATCTTCTTTTCTTTATAACTTCCCTCGAATATCTCAAATTTCTCGAACTTGCACTCGAGCGGTCCGTTATAAACATCAATTTTCTTTGATGGTTTCAGTCCTATAAGCTTCAGCGCGTCTTTATTCGAGCTGATAATCCACGCCTCAAAGCCTTTGAAGTTTTTCTTCAAAGCGTCGCCAATGCCTTTATATAGTTTTATAAGGTCTTTTTCTTCCAATCTCTCTCCATATGGAGGATTGATAATCATGATGCCGCCACCTTCAGGTGGTACCATCTCAAACATATCTTGTTTGCTTAATTTTATGTCGTGATGCAGATGTGCGTTTTCTATGTTTGCCCTCGCAATCTCCACTGCCTTTGCTGAATGGTCAGATGCAAGTATCTCATAATCAAACTCTTCCATCTCTGCGCCTGCATCCAGCACAACGTTTTGCCACAACTCCTTGTCAAAGTCGTGCCACGTCATGAAGCCCCATTTTTTACGGAAAAATCCAGCCGGAATGCCCATCGCTAGCATTGCTGCTTCTATCGGCAACGTTCCGGATCCACACATACAGTCGACGAAGTTACAGTCGCACTGCCAGCCTGTCAACTTGATCAAGCCAGCCGCCAAAACCTCGTTCATAGGCGCTTTATCGACGCTCTTTCTGTAGCCACGTTTATGCAGCGACTCACCAGAGCTGTCGAACGACACCGTCACTTTCTCATTTTCAATGTGTACGTTGATTCTCAAATCAGGGTTTTCGACATCCACCGACGGGCGCGCTCCGAAATGCTCACGGAACTCGTCAGCGATGGCGTCTTTCACCTTCAACGCCGCATATTGCGAGTGGGTGAAATAATTTCCACTCGTCACAGCATCGATGGCAAAAGTCTCGTTGATATTAAAAATCTCATGCCATTTGATTTTGAAGATATTGTTATACAACGCCAACTCGTTACGTGCCACAAAACTCGTGACAGGCTTCAAAATCCTCAAAGCCGTACGACAACAGTAGTTAGCTTTGTACATCAACGCCTTATCGCCTTCAAAACCGACGGCGCGATACAAAACCTCGACGTTTTGCGCTCCAATGGCCGTCAACTCCGCGGCAAGGACATCTTCAAGCCCCGCCATCGTCTTGGCAACCATCTTAAACGTCTGTTCCATCTTACAGATTCTCAACGATTTTCTTCTGCCATTCCTTGAACTGCTCCTCTGTCGGATGCATCTTCTCACGCTTGAAGTCAAGATCTCCCTCTTTCTGCATCGGCACGAGGTGGATATGTGCGTGCGGCACCTCAAGTCCAATAACCGCCACACCTACTTTCTTGCATGGGATGGCTTTCTTTTGAGCCACAGCAATCTTCTTTGCAAAGACAATCATCTCAGCAAGGTCAGCATCCGAAATGTCGAAGATGTAATCTTCTTCTTTCTTCGGAATCACCAATGTATGACCCGGTGCGAGCGGACTGATGTCGAAGAAAGCGAAAAACTTGTCGTTTTCAGCGATTTTATAGCAAGGAATCTCACCTGCCACTATTCTTGAAAATATTGATGCCATGATTATTCTCTTGTAATTTCAACGATTTCGAACAAAAGTTTTCCTGCTGGAACCTGAATCTCAACCTGTTCACCGACGCCTTTGCCGAGAAGGCCTTTAGCTATAGGTGATGTGATTGATATCTTTCCTGCCTTGAGGTTAGCCTCTTTCTCAGGCACTATTGTGTATGACATCATCTGTTTTGTCTTCACATTCTTGATTTTCACCGTGGAGAGTATCAAAACTTTTGATGTGTCCATCTTCGATTCATCGATGATACGGGCGTTGGCGATGGTCAGCTGAAGCTTCACTATCTTCATCTCAAGAAGTTGTTGAGCCTCTTTAGCTGCGTCGTATTCAGCGTTTTCCGAAAGGTCGCCTTTGTCGCGCGCCTCAGCAATAGCAGCAGCAATCTTCGGACGTTCGTTAACGCACAGGTTCTCCAATTCGTCCTTCAGCTTCTGCAAGCCCGCTTGTGTAAAATATTCTACGTCTGCCATAACTTAAATTTTTAAATTGTAAAAAAGAGACCCTTACCGAAATAAGGGCCCTTTTTTCCGTAAAATTGTATGCAAAGATACAACTTTTTTTTCAAATGCAAGTTTTTTTTAGAATAAAATTCTTGCACCGACTGAATGTGTACCTTTCCAGTGTGCTGTGTTACGGTATGAATAGTCAACACAGACCTTCAAACCCTTCTTGTTGAGAGGAGCCTGGACTGTAGCACCGAGTGACAAACCTTTGTTAACGTTTGTGCAGTCAGCGTCTTCGATATTCTTTGTAACACCGCTCTCGAATGTGTAACCGGCACGGAGCATGAGGATGTCACGGAATGAACCCTCAGCACCGAAAATGAACTGGTCTTTCGAGAAAGCGTTTGAGTTGAAGTTAAATGCGAGTGTCAAACGGCTTGCGTCTTCAAAATTGAAGTCGTATGCCGCTGCGATATTCAACTGTGTAGGAAGCTCAAACTCATCGGCGCGCTGCACCACTGTGATGTTTGATGACATACCGTCAAACAGAACTGAATATGCAAGACCGTCGCCGCTGTACTTCATGGTAGGTCCAATGTTCTTCAAGGCAATACCGAAGTGGATGTTATCGGTAATACCTGTAACATACTGGATACCAGCGTCCATAGCGACACCTGTACCACTCATATCAGCGATTGACTCGCTTATGATCTTCAACACAAAACCGCCGTGGATACTATTTGAGAACGACTTCGCTACTGCGAGGTTGATGTTCATCAAACTTGGACTGAATGTTCCAATACCACCATCTGGATGTTCTGTGTCAGTCTTTTTAATATCACCAAAACTCATTGATGTAACCGCTAAACCGGCCACCACTGATTCTGAAACGCGTGTCAGGAAACCGAATGCAACGACTGATGTTCCTGAACCGGCGAGCCAGTTGGTGTAAGAGAAGTTAATGTCCATTGAGTTAGTGAATGAGATACCAGCCACGTTGCTCCACATAGCATCAACACCTTTGACGCATGCCATACCAGCATTGCCCCATCCTGATGATGCTGCCCATGGATTGACCAGAAGCTCATTGGCACCAGCTTGACCTGCTCTATCCTTATTACCTGCGAACGCTTGTGTGCTCGTGAATCCAATAATGATTGTCAAGCTTGCTATTACGATAGTTTTAAATAACTTTTTCATGATCGTGTACTTTTTAATTGTTCGCAAATTATTAGAATGTATTTAAGTCAACCTGACGCATTGCGCAATAGAACTTAACAGTTTGTTCACCTCCGTTAACGTTATCTTTCACATGGATGATGTAAATACCGCTCGCGATAGGTGTATTCGCATGGTTGGTCAAATCCCAATCAATTGAAGTTACCGATGAATCGTCCTTCTTGAACTGACGAATCTTAGTGCCATTTACTGTGTAGATGGTCACAACGCACTGGTCAGGAAGGTTAGCGATCTTCACTCTGTGTGTAAGAGCATTTGGCTCGTAGTTAGCGTATGCATAATATGGGTTCGGCACCACATTGATGAGGTCAAGGTCTGACTCAGCCTTTGCCGCATTGTTCAATGTCGGGTTGTAACCTCTTGTTGTGAAGGTGTAGTATGGTTTCATACCTTCATGATTTGTGTAATCAATCAAGTCAGGATTCTGAACCTCAAGAGGCATTGTGCTATATCCATAATTATATGCTCTAGCAGTACGAACTGAAATCTTAACAGGATTGTTCTTTGGCAACCACTCTCTGCCTTCAACTGGCATCGGCATACCAACCCATGATGGCATTGACCAGAATTTCTTTCTGAATGCCTTATCTGAGCTACCAACGTTGTTAGGATTCAAATTGTCGATATAATGAATCTCCTCTGCCAATTTCTTACCACCATCATATGCAGGAGCAATGAAGTCCATAGCACTCTGGTGACTATTCAGCATCTGGAAGACATACACATAGTGTTTACCACCAAACAATGCTGTACCGTCAATTGGGTTGAACACTACTGGATCGGCCAACAATGAACCACCATTTGCTGATGACTCTTTAAGCGCTGGAGGATTTAAAATCATGTCACGTCCATTGAGAGATGCATAGTATGAATCCTCACCGAAGCAGATATTCAAACGTGCACCTGTCTCAACGTCGATTGCATATCCTGGGAACCAACCCATACCAAAAGCTTGGATATATTTTGGTGATTCAGGATCATCACTTGGTGTCATACCCAAAGCCTCTTCGTATGTTGCTGCAGCAGGATTACCATCTTTGTCAACTGACGGAGCTCTACGCAATCCGAATGGATTTGCTCCGTTTTCTGACAACTTGTTATCTAAGCCCATTTCAAACACTGGGCAACGTGACCATTTCGATTTATCAGCTGTAAGCACGATATCAATAGAACCAATTCTTCCAAAGATTGTGTCGATATGGCAAGCTGCATCATACATAGGACCTGGGTTCGTGAGTGAACTGCTGTATGAGAGGAAGTATGGAGCCCATGAACCTTGAGCAATATTCTCATACACACCATCTGGGTCGTATGGTCTCTGCAATGACTTGGTGATGTTCCAGTCGTTGTTCTTAGCATCCTCATTGTCGTTGTATGAACCAGCACGGATCCAGTTCAATGGACTTGAAGCTGTCACATCACTGTCTCTGATACCTGAGAGCCAACGGTTAGAACTATCTGCATATGTCACAGTAGCTGTGATCAAACCGTTATTAGGAGCCAATGTTCTATACACTGTCTTAGCATCGCTTGAACCTGGCTGACCGCCCTGTGTACCAACGCTATATGATCCAATGTTCCAAGGCTGCACAACATTAATTGAGAGACCTCTGTCAAGGAATATCTTCTCGCTTGATAACACTGATGTTGTATCTGATTCATATTCCTCACCTGTTACAAGGTCTTTCAAAGTCCATTTGAACACTTTCTTCTTAGCTTTATCACCATAGATAGTAACATCGCCTGTGATATTAGGAACTTCAATCTCCTCAAAGTCATGGAACCAGATAGCATAATCTGTAGGTTTAACATTCAACGGGTCGATAATCTTCACGCTGATAGGACCATAACCTCTCTTGTATGTCGGGTGATAGATGATAGGATAATCTGGATCACCGAATCTGTTGCTTTCACTTGCGATTGGACGTGATAACAGCTCATTGACATCAGCGTCTGACAGTTCGAGATGGTTTCCACCATTACCAAGACCTGTCCAGCGATTGATAACCGGCTGATCGCCGTATGTCGCATTGACGACTGTACCGTTCACAATCTTATGTGGCACTGCTGAGTACAACTTGATGTTCTTACGACCTGCGAGGTAAGGCAGTTTCTGGCCGAGACCTTCTGTTGTTTCAGGATCGTATTCTCTATAGTTGTTGTAAGCGTATGCAATTGCCATGAAGTAATATGTATGGTGGTTCACCAAGTTCGGGTCGCTGTTCGTTGAGAACTGGTCTAATGAGACCACGAATGAGTGTGTAATACCATTATCACCGCCTTCAACCATCAAAGTTGGGATGCTGTGTCCAAGATCCTCATTATAGATGAAGTTGATGATTCTTCCGATACCGTTCTTAACGTCGCATTCGAAGATAAGACGAGCCTTTGTAGCATCTGTTAACTGGTCAACACTGACTTCTGAGTTAGCGAGCTGATAGATCTGATAACCTTCGAAACGATAGGCCTTATCAAATACAACCCATGAACCATTGATTGTGTCACCGTCTGGGATGTTAGGATCGATCTCATAGTACTCTTCGTTAGCATTGTTAGATGCCTCTGAATTTGAGATATAGATAATGAGTTGTCTGTCAAGTTCGCGGATTGTCAAGTCTGGTGCGTTAGGACCATCAAGAACTTTGAAGCAGTTATCGAACATTGACTGACATTTATCATCAACCTTACGGAGGAGTTCAACTGATTCCCATGCCTTACCGGTATTGGAACGAGCCCACGGCACACCGAATGTGATGTAGTTAACGGCACCGGCTTTCAAGGTGAAAGGACCAGCTGACTGCATGAAACGACGGTCAGCAGGGCTGTTTGGTTTACCATTATCACCGGTTTCTTCACTCCAATAGAAGCCATTCTGGTTGAAGCCGCCATTAGGAGTAATACCGCCTGTACCCCAGTTACATGGGTCTGAGTCAAATGGGAACATGAAGTCGCAATCTGGACCGACAACACCGCTGTGAGTAGGAACAGCGTCGCCGCCGTAACTCATCTTAGCACCGTTTTTCCAGATACCTCTAAGCATAAGGTAATATTCAGCAGCATCTTCAGGGTCACCGTTGTTGGTATCATCATTGTTGTGATACACGAAACGACGCATACCGAAACGTTCATCATCGATGATGCCGTTGCCGAAGTTCACACCATTGATACTCTCGTCGCAGAGCTGTACTCCGAGTGAATCGTATTTAGGGTTGTCAAGACCATCTGGATCGAGGTAAGGGCCTTGGAAGAAGTCGACACCAACCGCTGGAGGGTTGTTACCGTAAGCTTCTGTTTCACCGTTACCATCGACGTTTTTACCATTATAGCCATAACCAAGACCACGAGCCACATCGCAACCCACATAGTCGTCCTTTGCATAACCAAGGTCAACGTCTGTCCAAGGTGAGAAGTATGTGTTGGTCAAAGTATATGTTGAACGGTTGATGATCTCGTAGCTATAGAATGTCATGTTGTTGATCTCATCATTTGTTGCGAAAGCAAATGCTTGAGCTCTGATTTCCATACCGATAGCTGCGCCGCCAGTCTCAGTGTGAGCGTTACCTTTATCGTTGAACACCCACCAGATTGTCTGGTCACCTTTAATAACTTGGTCGGCGAGGATTGATCCGTGAACTGTACCGCCCCAAATCTCTTCCATTGTAGGAATCTGTGTGTGGCAGAGTTCATTTTCGATATCGTAGTAAGGATAGTCGCCCTGTGCTGGGTCATAGTTACCATCTTCATCTCTATCAAAGAAAGGTGCGAGGTAGTAACTCATTTGTCTTGTCGGGTCGCCGTGAGCAGGCCAGTTCAAGATGTTAACAGGGATTTCGTATCCTGCAGCTGGAATACCGTGTTCATCGCAGTGCTGGAGGAAGTCATCGACTTCAGCGCGTGTGATGTTATACATCTTATCGTATTCCATACATGTTGCGGCATCGATAGATGCTGTACCGTCGACTGTAAGAGGTCCGGTCCAGAAGTCGTTACCACCAGGGAAGCCTTGTGAACGAGGGCCTTGACGGAAACGAACGGCTGAGCATTTCAGCTGGTTGTTGATGTCCAAACCTGCAATCCACAATGAGCCTGCGAACAATGATGTTGCCGAGCCATTAGCTGGAATGTAATACTTTGATCCTGAGCCGCCAGGGAGGTCCCACCACATATCACCACCAGCGTTGACACGTACTCTTGCGTTGTTGATGTTCAACCAAGCATACGTTGATGAAGGAGTACAACCGGCAGTGGTCTGTTTAATATTCCTGACCTGTGGTCCTGAATAATGCATCTCCTCAGCTCTTACTTCAGTTACACTTGCAATAAGAAATGCAACAGTTAATAAACGAATTATAGTCTTCATATTATCAGTATTTATTTTTCTGTTTAGAAGTTAAAGATCATACCAATTCTAATCTGACGTGGCTGTGAGTAGTTGTACTGGCTGTTAACATACAGTCTGTACAATTCTGCATAAGCGTCAGCATCAGTCTGGCTCTGGATCTCACGCTGCCATTCAGGAGCTGAGAGGTATCCATCGTCATCAGGATTACCAGTTGAGTTATACACATCAACGATATTCTTTGAATTGAGCACGTTGAGCACCTGGAGGTAAACGTTCAAGTAAGCCGGACGTTTATCGCCGTCTTTCTTACCAAGTTTGAGGTCGAAGTCCTTGTCGATCTTCATATCGAAACGGAATGCCCATGGGAGGCGTGAGCCGTAGTATGAACCTTTCAGCAAGTTAGTACCGCCTGAAAGAGGTGAGTTGATGTTGCTCTGTGCTGTGTAAGGAGTACCAGAACCGCCCTGCATTGTGATAGCAACGCCGGTGTTAGCAAGCCATTGGATAGGCTTCTTGCCTGATTTCTCACGTCTTGAGACTGGACCGTTATAGTCCTTGCCGTCAGCAAAACGGTAATCCAATGTCACGTTGAACTGGTGACGACGGTCCCAAGGCATTGCGAATGTTGAACGCAAGTTAGGAACACCTGCTGCAATCAAAGCGCTCATTGTTGATGTTGAAGCACCAGTAGCGTTGGTGTACTGCAATGTGTAAGAAGCACGCAGACGGACGTTCTTGGTTCTACGTAAGTCGTATGATGCTGTGATACCTTTAACAGTACCGAAGTCTAAGTTGCTGTATGATGTGTAATCCTTAGGATAAGCACCGGTGTAACGGTACATCTGGATCATGTTACGCAACTCCTTATAATATGCTGTGATTGTCATTGATGATGAGTTGGTCAGCTTCTGTGTGAAACCGAGCTCATAGTCAATGGTCTGGGTTGGCTTCAAAGCAGGGTTGTTAAGAGTACTGCTGTTCTGCTCGAAGTAGTAGTAGTTGTAGATGTTGGTGTGGATGTTTGAAGGACGCTGTGTCAACACGTCATAGTGTGCGAAGAACAGAGCGTCATCTGAAATCGGGAATGAGAATGAGATACGTGGCATCACTGTCCATTGTGGGCTGTAGTCCTTGAATGACTTGATGTCGACGTGTGACTGATCTTTATCCTTGACCCATGCTGTGACACCGCTACCGGCGTTCAAAGTTGTTGGGTCGGCGATTTCAGCACCTTCAGCGTTATACCATGTGTTTTCATAACGATAACCCATGATTTGTGTCACGTTTTTAATATCGTTGACGTACACTGCGTAATCGTTTCCGATATTACCTGGGACGGTAGCTGTTGTTCCATCAGGAAGAACGATTTTTCCATCTTTGATTCTATCGCCAACTGTGTAGTAATCATAGAGGATATAAGGGTCTTTCAAGACTTTCTGGTTAGCATCGAAGCGGTCGACACGGACACCGACGTTGAAGATAAGGTCTTTGAAAGCGAACTTATCCTGGAGGTAACCTGCCATATAAATAGGTCTGAATGAACCTACTGGACGTGTGTAGTTACCGTTAGCGTCTTTCTCGGTGAAGAAGTCTTCGAAGCTTGGCTGGCTGCTGAGTTTATTACCGAGGTAGTCATAGCCATAATATGAGACGTATGATGAACCGTCAGTTGTCAACTCGTCAGGTGTGAACATGCTGATATCGAAGCCATCGGCGAGGGTAGCTTTGTGCATGACACCGTTCTTGTCATAGTATTCAATTGAGTTATCATTGAAGTCGTATGAGTCGGTGTTGATCCAGTCGACGCCAGTAACGCTGAGGCCGAGAGCTTGACGGAGGTTCTTGTCGAACTGACGTTGGTCGGCGGCGTTATACATTCTATAGAATCTGATGGTATCAACGAAACCGTTGTAATTAACGACTTCTGGGTTGTTGATATCCAACTGGTCGATATGGAAGTTAGCGAGGTTTCTCATGAGGTACCACAAGTTGGTGCCGTTGATGCCCCATGATCTGCTGTTACGCTGTTCATATTGGAGACCGAACTTCACCTCGTGGTTACCAAGTGTCATAGCTGTTGCGAGGTTAACGGCGAACTGGCTGCTTTCGCTATAAGCATAGTTAGTTTGGATTCTACCAGGAGCTGCATACATTCCATAGAAACTTGAAGGTTGGCCTGAGTTCAGAAGGCCCTGGCTGAGCTGAAGTTCATCGAAGTTGGTATAGTGTCCTGTAGGATCGCTATACAAGTCATAAACCATCTCTGTGTACTTAGCGAGCAATGGGTTATAATCTGAAGGCTTGAATGTGACCAAGGTATCATAGTTCCATGATGCTGTGGTGTAGACATTTGAATATGTGTGACCATTAACGGTAACAGCTGTATCTGACAAGATGTATGAAGGGGTCTTGTAGATAGAATATTTACCGAGGTAACCATATTTCCAGATATCTTTCTTATGGTCTGGGTCGTAGTTAGAGGCGTTCACTCTTGAGTAGTCGACCTGCAAGCTATAGTAGAAGTTCTTGATGAACGATGTGCTTTCAGGAGCGGTTGGGAATCTCTGGGTGAAACGGCCATAGACGCGCCAGTTCTGATAATCGTAGATATAGTTTTTATCGAAGTTGAAATATTCGTTATTTCTGCTGAACTCGTTAGCCTTGCTCTTCATATAAGCGCCGCCGACTGTGAGGTTGATAGTCTCAGTTGTGCGGATGCTGATACTTCCTGTGGTGTTGATTGTCCAGTTAGATGTATTCTGTGAGTTTTTCACATATTCCATCGAGCCCATTCTGGTATATTCACCGTTAGGGTAGACACCTTCACCGGTGCTAGAGAGGCGGAGTGGGTGATCTTGGATATATTTCAGCCAGCTGTCAGTAGCTTTATAGTGGCCAATTGCTGAAATCGCGCCGTCTTTGTTACGGGTGAACTCGCCAGACACGAAGAAGCCGAGGAGAGCTGTTTCTGATTTCTTACCTTTGATGAGTGGTCCTTGAGCGTTGACGCCGACTCTGGTGTGGCCGTAGCCGTCGATTGACTGCTCGACTTCCAAGCCAGCTCCGAAAGTTCTTGAAGGGCCTTTTGTTGTCATGTTGATGATACCACCAGTGACGTCGCCGTACATAGCAGGAGTACCTGACAGCATAACTTCGACCTGGTCGATAGCTGACTGAGGCACTGAGTGGCTACCGATGACGCGGACACCGTCGATGTAGTACACTGTACCTTCTGAACGGGCACCACGCATGTTGCCGACTTCACCGTCTTGAGAGAACACGCCACCGACGGTAGCAGCGACAGCATCTGCCGAACGGTTAGGCATCTTCGCGATTTCCTCAGCGGTGATAGTAGCACCTGCTGAAGTCTGGTCCTTTGAAATCAAAGGCACCTTGTAATCGACGATCTCAACAGCATCCAGAACCTCTGACTGCATGCTCAGATTGATATCCTGGAAGGTGATTTTGTTACCCGGGATAACAACGCCCTTCATGACGAAGGTATTGTATCCAACGAATGTTGCCTTAAGGTCATAGGTTCCTGGAGGAATAGGGTTAATGTCATAATTACCATCGAAATCCGAGCTGGCACCACCCACCTGTGTACCGCCGTTTTCCAACACGACGTTAGCAAATGGAATAGGCTCGCCGGTATCTTTGTCCTTAATGACACCCTTGAGTCGACCTTGTTGTGCAAGCGCTAACGACCACGACGTCAGCACAATGCAGAGTAAAAATAGTAATTTTTTTAACATACCTTGAATTTTTATGTTATACTCAAATTAATTTCCTTTTTTTAGGGCACATTTTTAGGGTTCAAAAATACAACAATTTTTTGAATCCCACAATCAAATTAATTCATTTTGGGAAAAATATTTTTCAACATTTCCCGTATTTTATTTGTAACACATTAAAAATAAACATTTTATCCTATTAAAAATTCCATGAAAATTTTTGCCAAAACCTAAAAAATAGGGTTTTATAGAAGATTTTTTATCCAACTTTGAGTTTTATTTTGTTATTTTTTTTACTAATTTTGCACCAAATTAATTCAAAAATGAGGAAAATTTTCACCGTTTCGATATTGTTTTTTGTCACATTAACTGCGATTTTTGTCGCTTCATGCAACAGCAAGCCTTATAATCCCAATGCTCCTGTCATCAATATAAATTGTTCTATATACCCTAATTCTCTTGAATATCAAGAACTTAACACCGTTGGCGGATGGATGTATATTACTGCCCAGCTGCCGAGCTATGGCATTATAGTTTATAGGTATAATATTGACGAATTTAAGGCATACGAGCGCAAGGCGCCAAACGAGCCGTACGCTTGTCCCGACAACCGTTTGTTTGTGGAATTGCCTTTTGTTGTTGACAGTTGCATGAAATACAAATACTCTATCTTAGACGGCAGCCTGATTGAAGGAACAGGTTACAATCTGATAGAGTATTTTACCGAATTCGACGGAACGGAACTAAGGATTTACAACTAATATCTGTAGATATCAGATTTGAATGGTCCGTTGACAGGAACGCCGATGTAATCAGCTTGTTTCTGTGTCAGTTTGGTCAATTTCACACCTATTTTTTCAAGATGTAAGCGTGCCACTTCTTCGTCGAGATATTTCGGCAAGCAGTAGACGTCGACCGGATATTTGCCGCGTTTCTCCCAAAGATCCATCTGAGCCAATGTCTGGTTGGTGAATGAGTTACTAATCACGAAGCTGGCGTGGCCTGTGGCGCAGCCGAGGTTCACGAGACGGCCTTCAGCAAGGATGAAGATAGCTCTGCCGTTCGGCAAAACGTACTTGTCGACCTGCGGTTTGATGTTGATTTTCTTGACGTTAGGATAGTTTTCCAATGCGTTGACCTGGATCTCGTTGTCGAAGTGACCGATGTTGCAGACGATGGCTTGATCTTTCATATTGAGCATATGCTCGAGTGTAATGACGTCGCAGTTACCGGTGCAAGTGACGAAGATGTTGCCTTCTTTCACTGCCTCTTCCATTGTGGTGACTTCGTAGCCTTCCATAGCAGCCTGCAGTGCGCAGATAGGGTCGATTTCTGTCACGAGGACGCGGGCACCGTATGAGCGCATTGACTGAGCGCAGCCTTTACCGACATCGCCATAGCCTAACACAACGATGACTTTGCCAGCCAGCATTACATCTGTAGCACGTTTGATACCGTCGGCAAGAGACTCGCGGCAGCCGTACATGTTATCGAATTTGCTCTTTGTCACACTGTCGTTGACATTGATAGCAGGAACGAGAAGTTTGCCGGCTTCTTTCATCTGATAGAGACGGTGCACACCTGTTGTTGTCTCTTCAGAGACGCCTTTCCAGTTGGCGACCACTTTATGCCAATGTTTCGGATCCATCTTATATGTCTCTTTGATGACGCCCATCAAGGCTTTTTCTTCGGCGTTGGTTGGCTCCACTTCGAGAAGTTTAGGATCGTTTTCGCACTCGTATCCTTTGTGTATCAACAAGGTAGCGTCGCCACCATCGTCGACGATGAGGTCAGGGCCGTTGCCATCAGGGAATGTGAGGGCGCGCATGGTGCACCACCAGTAGTCGTCGAGTGTCTCGCCTTTCCAAGCAAACACTGGTGTTCCGCCATCAACTATACCTGCTGCGGCATGGTCTTGTGTCGAGAAGATGTTGCAGCTTGCCCAGCGAACTTCAGCGCCGAGAGCTTTCAATGTCTCAATAAGACAAGCTGTCTGAATTGTCATGTGAAGCGAGCCGCTGATACGTGCGCCTTTGAGAGGCTTGCTCTCACCGTATTTCTTGCGAAGTGCCATCAATCCTGGCATTTCGTGCTCTGAAATTTCAATGTCTTTTCTTCCCCACTCTGCCAGACTCGGGTCGGCGATGAGGTAAGGAAGATCCATTCTTTTGAGTTCTTCTTTCATATTTCGATTTATTTTAATTCAAAAACTACGGCGTGTTTGAGGTCGACAGCGCCATTAATATTAATAAGGTATCCGTCTGCAGTCTTGGTGAGCTTAGTTTTTGCCTTGCTGCCGAGGATTTTAACCTTGTTTTTATTCAGATTTGCGTTGATTTTTATTGAGTTAGGCAATGTCTCGCCTTCGTCAAGCAAATAGATGGCATAAATCTTGTTGTTTTTCTGAGTGAAGCGCACTTTACTATCACAATAAGGATAGAAAGGACGTGTTCCGTAGATAGCTTCACCATTGATTTTCATCCAGTTACCAATTTCGTGCATACGCTCAACCGCTGTCGGAGGCAGTTCTCCTTCAGGTGAAGGGCCGACGTTGAGTAAGTAGTTTCCGCCTTTAGC
Source organism: Bacteroidales bacterium (assembly GCA_017549705.1). Taxonomy (GTDB): domain Bacteria; phylum Bacteroidota; class Bacteroidia; order Bacteroidales; family F082; genus Limimorpha. The sequence continues at coordinate 16,531 of JAFYNO010000063.1, forward strand.
CACGATATCCACCAACAGATGAATTATCTTGTTGGTACTCTTGTAGTTATCTGTCTCGACATACGACCATGAATCGCCCATTGACATACATGTCTCCCAAGGGAAAGGAAGCAGAGTGTCGGGCACCTGCTGCTCAGGAGTCTGGTAGTTCTCGTATTTTCCGTGGACAGTACGGTCGACGATGATGAGGTCGGGGTTGTTCTCGCGTGCCATTGCTGCAATTTTCGGCATGTCGATATCTTGGATATAGCCTTTGCAGCCAAGCCATTCGCGATATTCGTCGTTGAGGCTGTACTCAGGACGCACCCATCCGCCATCTAGCCAAAGAATGTCGATGTCGCCGTAGTTGTGAGTCAGCTCACGAATCTGGTTATAAGTAAAATTGCAGAAACTCTGCCAGCGCTCAGGATATTTCTGAGGGTCATAGTTAACGTTACGGTCAGGAGTTGCCCATTGTTCAGCCCAGTAATCAGGGTGATGCCAGTCGGCTTTCGAGAAGTAGAGTCCCGTCCAAAACCCTTGATTTCTAAAGGCTTCCACGATAGCACCTGTGATGTCGGCTTTCTCGTTAGAAGAGAAAGGACATGAAGGGTCAACTGTGGAATAGGTCGTTTCCTTGGTGTCGTACATACAGAAGCCGTCGTGATGTTTGGTGGTAAAGACCACATACTTCATTCCTGCCTCTTTGGCGAGCTTAGCCCACTCTTCAGGATTGAATTTTGTAGGATTAAACGTAGTGTTAAGCGCTTGATAATCAGATTTATACTGAATATAATTAGCACCATTACGGTTAATCCAGTCTTCGTTGCAGATTGACCATGACTCAACCACGCCCCATTGGGCATACATACCCCAATGCATCATGAAACCGAATTTCAGGTCTTGCCACTGAGCGATACGGTTGGTGATGACAGGGTCAGTCTCAGGTTGTGTAAGATCCTGGGCGGACGCTGAAACACCTATTATTAATAATATCGCAAAAATCAATTTTTTCATCCTACGACGATATTGATGATTTTCTTTGGGATGAAAATAATCTTGCGGATGCTGACGCCTTCCAGCCATTTCTGGGCTTCCGGTGCGTTGACGACGGCGTTTTGCACTTCGTCCTGCTTCATATCGAGAGGCAGCTCGAGGTCAAAACGTTTCTTGCCGTTGAACGATACCGGGTATGTGAAGGTGTTCTCCATCACATTCGATGCATCGAATTCAGGGAACTTCTGGTTGACGACGCTGTCGTTGTGACCCATCTGGTGCCACAGCTCTTCGGCGATGTGTGGTGCATAAGGCGAAATCATGATTGCCATTGGCTCAAGGATAGCGCGCTTGTTGCACTTCATGTCGGTCAGCTCGTTGACACAGATCATGAAAGCGGAGACGACGGTGTTGAACGAGATACGCTCGATGTCTTCCTCTTCTTTCTTGATAAGTTTATGCAGAACCTTCAGTTCTTCTTTTGTTGCAGGCTCGTCGCTGATTTCCGAGTACAGTTTCCAGAACTTCTTCAGGAAGCGGAAAGTACCTTCAATACCTTGGGTATCCCATGGTTTCGACTGCTCGAGAGGTCCGAGGAACATTTCATAGAGACGCAGTGTGTCGGCGCCGTATTTTGCAACGAGGTCGTCAGGATTCTGGACGTTGAATTTTGATTTAGACATCTTCTCGACCAGCCAGTCGCAGACGAACACATCGTTACCGTCTTTATCTTTTTCGTAGATAAACTGTGCGTCTTTGAGGTCGTCACGCCAAGCCTTAAATGCTTCAGTATCAAGAATATCGTTATGAACAATATTGATATCGACCAAAATCGGATCGCTGAAGAGCTCACGGTCTTTGCAGTTTTTTGAGATGAACAGCGGTCCGTTGCCTTCAACTTTCTGGCCGGTCACTTTGAACATCTTCTCTTTGTTGACACGATAAGCGAGGCTTGAGCGGCCTTGAATCATACCTTGGTTCACCATCTTTTGGAAAGGCTCGTCTTTGCAGGCGATTCCGAGGTCAAACAAGAACTTATTCCAGAAACGGCTGTAAATCAGGTGGCCTGTGGCATGCTCGGCGCCGCCGATGTAGAGGTCGACATTCTGCCAGTAGTTGTTGGCTTCCTTGCTGAAATATTCGTTCTCGTTATGCGGATCCATATAGCGGAGATAATATCCGCTTGAGCCAGCAAAACCTGGCATTGTGTTTGTCTCGATAGGATAACCCTCTTCGGTGACCCAGTTCTTAGCTCTTGCCAATGGCGGCTCGCCTGTCTCGGTAGGCTTGTAAGCATCGATTGAAGGCAGCTCGAGAGGTAAATGTTTGACGTCCATAGCGTATGGCATGCCATCCTTGTAATAAATTGGGAATGGCTCGCCCCAGTAACGCTGACGGCTGAAGATGGCGTCGCGCAGACGATAGTTGGTCTTACCTTTGCCTATTCCGAGTTTCTCAAGTTCTTCAATCATGCGGAGGATAGCCTGTTTCACTGTGAGTCCGTTAAGGAACTCTGAGTTGACAAGCACGCCTTCTTTGGCGTCGAATGACTCGGTCCAAGTTGCAGGGTCTGACGGTTCTTCGCCTGGTTTTGCTACCACCTGGATGATAGGTAAATTAAAGTGTTTTGCGAATGCGAAGTCGCGGCTGTCGTGAGCAGGCACTGCCATGATAGCGCCGGTGCCGTAGCCCATCAACACATAATCTGAGATCCAAATCGGGATTTTTGTGCCGTTGAACGGGTTGACAGCGTAAGAGCCGGTGAACACGCCGCTCACCTTTTTCACTTCCGACATACGCTCGCGTTCTGAGCGGTTTTTCGCCCATGTGACGTATTCCTGCACTTCTTTGCGCTGTGCGTCGGTTGTGAGCTGGTCAATCATCTCGTGTTCAGGAGCCAGCACCATGAAGGTGACGCCGAACAAGGTGTCGGCACGAGTCGTAAACACCTCAAAATCAATATCTTTATCGGCAACTTTGAAGAAAACCGATGCGCCCATTGACTTGCCGATCCAGTTGCGCTGCACGTCTTTGATTGACTCAGTCCAGTCGAGTGTTTCGAGACCTTGAAGAAGACGTTCGGCGTAAGCTGTGATACGCAGCAGCCACTGTTTCATCGACTTACGGATGACGGGATAACCGCCGCGCACTGAGAGTCCGTCTTGAACCTCATCGTTGGCGAGCACCGTACCCAACTCAGGGCACCAGTTCACCATGGTGTCGGCGAGGTAAGCGAGGCGGTAGTTCATCAGTGTTTCCTGCTGTTCACGTTCGCTCATCACATTCCATTCCTTGGCTGTGAAAGTCATCGGTTTGGTGCAAGCGACATCGAGGCCTTCGGTGCCATTTTTGCTCAGATAATCAATGAGTTGAGATATTGGCTGAGCCTTTTTGCATTTGTTGCAATAGTATGAGTTAAACAGTTGGATAAACGTCCATTGAGTCCATTTATAATAATGTGGATCTGAGGTGCGCACCTCGCGATCCCAATCGTAGCAGAAACCGATTTTATCCATCTGTTCACGGTAACGGTTGATATTCTTTTCCGTGGTTATGGCCGGGTGTGTGCCTGTCTGGATGGCATACTGCTCAGCCGGAAGTCCGTAAGCGTCGTAGCCCATTGGATGAAGCACGTTAAAGCCTTTCAGTCGTTTGTAACGAGCGTAAATATCAGATGCGATATAGCCGAGCGGATGGCCTACATGAAGTCCGGCGCCTGAAGGATATGGAAACATGTCCAACACATAAAACTTAGGTTTATCGTGTTCTATTTCAACATGATAGATCTTGTTTTCACGCCAGTATTCCTGCCATTTCTTTTCGATTTCTTCAAAATTATATTCCATAATATTTCTAAAATTTTCGCGTTAAAAAAAGCGTGTAAAATTACAACATTTTTTGCTACACACCTTTATTAATTAAAAATTTTGTATTTTTGTGGTATGAAAACAAACATATACATTCGAAAAAGATGGTGGAACCTGGCACTCACTGTGCTGGCGGTCATTATTATATGCGTTTCGGTGCAATATACAAGCCGTTTGGTGAAGCGTTTCGCATCGCAGGAGACGAAGCAGATTGAGATGTGGGCGGAAGCGGTACAGAGCCATGCCGAGTTGATGAATTATACAAAAGTTTTCTTCAACGAAGTGAGCGAGCAGGAGCAGAAACGCGTGCAATTGCTGGCGAAGGCGTATGAGAGTTTTCTCGAAGCCAAGCCTGAGGAGAACACCTCCATCTATCTCGACATCATCCAGAGCAACATCAGCATTCCGGTAGTAATTACTGACAATAGCAGAAAGATAGATTTATCCATCAACCTGCCTGAACATCTCAAAGATAAGACAACTTTTGATGAAGAGATGACTCGTGAATTCAACGTATATCAGCCAATAAAAATCGACCTATTTGGTAAGACGAAGTGGCTATTTTATAAAGAATCGTTGATTTTCACTGAGTTAAAAGGCGTTTTGGATGATTTGTTCAACCTCTTCATCACCGACGTGACCGACAATGCTGTTGGTGCTCCAGTCATAATTATGGACAGCATTGACAATACAGTTTTGGCTTACGGCAACCTCGACTCCATCAAGATGAAAGACCAGCAATATGTTGAAAATCAGATTCGTACTATGCAGGAGGAGAACTATCCCATTAAGGTGAATTATCTTGACGACAACAAGGTTTACATCTATTATAGAAGGTCAGATTTACTTTTGCAGATGAGATATTTTCCGCTCGTTCAGATGCTGATTTTCGGTTTGTTTGTGTTTTTAGGCTATCTCCTTTTCAGTTATGTGCGACGCTCGGAGCAAAACCAGGTGTGGGCAGGTATGGCTAAGGAGACAGCGCATCAGATTGGCACGCCGCTCAGCTCGCTGATGGGCTGGATAGAGTTGCTGAAGATGGAAGAGAAGCCGTTCGTCGGGACAACGGAGATGGAGAATGATATTGACCGTTTGAACACCATCACCGAGCGATTTTCGAAGATTGGCTCGATACCGACATTAGAAAAAACCGACGTGGTGGCATCTGTCGACAAGACGATGAAATATCTGCAGAGACGGTTCTCTTCGAAGTTTGAATTCGACGTGCAATTGCCTGTACGCGAGATAGTTATACCATTGAATGCCGCATTGTTCAGCTGGGTGTTGGAGAACCTCACGAAGAACGCCATCGATGCCATGACCGACAAGGGGAAAATCACAGTGGAGTTGACCGAAGATGACGGCAATGTGTTTATCGACATCAGCGATACAGGCAAAGGTTTGCCACGCTCGATGTACAAGGAAATCTTCAAGCCAGGCTACACTTCAAAGAAACGCGGCTGGGGACTCGGACTATCGTTGGCGAAGCGCATCATAGAGGATTACCATAAAGGCAAAATCTTCGTGAAGAGCAGCGTCCAAGGTCAGGGCAGCACCTTCAGAATCATTTTGAAAAAATAAAT
>JAFYNO010000064.1 GCA_017549705.1 Bacteroidales bacterium
CACCGAGGGCGCTGCTGAAACCTGCTTCCTCGGCCGTCAGCACCATACCTAAGCACAGGCCCAGGGCGAGGATAATCAGCGTCTCGTCGTTCAGAAAGCGCTGCACCTTGCGCAGCAGCGTCGGGATGATCAGGATGCCGACGATGAACCACACAGCGAGGGTGATAGCCAGAACGAGCACCTTGTTGAGCAGCTCGGCACCTTCGAACTGATGACGGATGGCGATACTGGAGAGCAACACCATCAGCACCACAGCCACCACATCCTCCACAACAAGAATGCTGGTCGCGCCTTTGACGAAACGTTCCTTGCTCAAGCCAGCTTCGTCAACCACCTTCATCACGATGGTGGTGCTCGACATGCATAACATGCCTGCCAGGAACAGCGAGTTAATCATATCCAGTCCGGCATCGTAGCCCACCAAGTAGCCCAGCGCCATCATGCCCAAGATGATGGTCATGGAGCCAATGGCTGCCACCTTGCCGCTGCTGATGAGATTCTTAATACGGAACTCCAGGCCGATGCAGAACAACACAAACAACACGCCGATGTCGCCCCAGGCCTTGACATTGTCAGCGTTCACAAGGGTCTCGCCAAACAGGTAAGGGCCCACCAGCACGCCGGCCACAATATAACCCAGCACTACCGGCTGCTTCAACAATTTAAACACTATACTGACCACACCGGCCGTAATCATCAAAACATATAAATCTTGTACCATAAAAAAATATTTAATTTTTTGTTTCACTTTCCGTTACATAAAAGGCCACTGGTTTTGAATCTAAGCATAAGTTAAAAAATAGTAGTTAATAATCAAAAATCGAAATGCGAAAATAATGAATTTTTTTCAAACGCCAACATTTATGGCGCTGAAAATATCAAATTATTTTTTATTTTTGCAAATCCAATTTGTTTTGAATATGAATAGAGCAGCTAAATTAGCGATAATTATGGTGCTTGCTTCGACAGTAATGATTCTGACCGGATGCAATAAGGGAAATTCCACCCCTCAGCCGGTCGACGATACTCATAAATACGTCGATTTGGGCTTGCCGAGCGGCACATTGTGGGCTACCTGCAATGTGGGAGCCAGTTGTCCCGAGGAAATAGGCGATTATTTTGCATGGGGCGAAACATCCCCCAACGATATGTATGATTGGAAAAACTACAAATATGCCACTTATGTCGATGATAAATATTTGTTTGTAAAATATTGCACTAATTCAGCATATGGAGTCAACGGAATAGCCGACAATAAGGAGGTTTTGGAGCCTACCGACGACGCTGTCGCCGTCAACTGGGGCGAGAATTGGCGTATGCCCACCAAAGAAGAGTGCGAGGAATTGTATCAGAATACAACATTTGAATGGACTGCCGTCAATGGTGTTGACGGGCGACTGCTGACTGGCACCAACGGTAACAGTATTTTCTTGCCTGCTACAGGTTTTCGCCAGGATGGGGAATTGCTGTGCCTCGGGTTGGGTGTATACTGGTCGAGCACGCTGCAGTCGGCTTGTCAGGTGGCGGCATGGAGCCTTCATTTTGATTATGAGAATTGCCATGTATGCGGCACCTACGAACGCTGCCGCGGCCAAGTTGTCAGGCCTGTGTATGTAAAATAATTGTAAATTTGCAATCTAAAAATATTGTCATGAAATCACTTCTTGGAATGTCGCTTCAGGAGCTGCAAGAGCTTGTGGCTCAACATAATATGCCGAAATTTACGGCAAAACAACTCCTCGACTGGCTCTATCGCAAACGTGTGAAAACCTTCGATGAGATGACGAATCTTTCGAAGCAGATACGTCAGGTTTTGGCTGAAAACTACGAGACCGGCTACCGCGATTTTGCCGATGTGCAGGAGTCGAAAGACGGCACCAAGAAATATCTGTTTCCAACTGAAACAGGCTTCGTCGAGACAGCGTATATCCCTGAACGTGAACGCGCTACGCTCTGTGTGTCGTGCCAGGTGGGTTGCAAGATGAACTGCCTGTTCTGCCAGACAGGGAAGCAAGGATTTCAAGGCAACTTGTCGGCTGGCGACATTATAAATCAGATACTTAGCTTGCCGGAATACGAAACATTGTCGAATTTCGTCTTCATGGGCATGGGCGAGCCGATGGACAACTACGACAACATCATGCGGGTGCTCGAAATCATGACCTCCGACTGGGGCTTGGCGATGAGCCCGACAAGAATTACGGTCTCGACGGCAGGAGTGATTCCGAACATGAAACGTTTCATCAACGAGTCGAAGTGCAATTTGGCAATCAGTCTGCACAGCCCGTTCCATGATGAGCGCGCGAAAATCATGCCAGTTGAGAAGACCTATCCTATCAACGAGGTCATCCACGCCATCCGTCAGCACGACTGGAGTGGACAGCGTCGTGTCTCGTTCGAATATATAGTGTTTAAAGGCCTCAACGACACTCCGAAGCACATCAACGAGCTCGCCCGTCAGCTCGGCAGCCTCCGTTGCAGAGTGAATTTGATAAGATTTCATGCCATCCCGAACATCGACCTGCAAAGCCCATCCATGGACGACATGGTCCGTTTCCGTGACAAACTCAACGATAAAGGAATTATCGCAACAATCCGCGCCTCAAGGGGCCAAGATATCGATGCCGCCTGCGGGTTGCTATCGACGAAAAGATAAAATTAAGAAATAATTACAATTTGAATATATTAGCAAAACATTTGTTGCAACACGTCTTGCAGAGCAGCTGTCTCCTTTTCGGTGAGGGCACCAATAAGAGTTTTTAAACGATTTTTGTCTATAGTACGTATTTGGTCTGTTGCAATCTCACCGTTGCGATTCATGATACGGCATTTTACACGATACGGATATCCGTGTATGGCAGAAGTAATCGGTACTATAATAACAGTATTTAGATGGTCGTTAAGTTCTTGCGGACTGACTATTACGCAGGGACGAATTTTTTGCATTTCAGCACCGACAGTCGGATTTAAATCAACCCAATAAACCTCAAACTGGTTTACCATTGCCAGTCCTCCATTTTTTCGTCTTCAAATACGTCGGCAGCCATAAGTTTATCCTCGCCATCGGCATGAGCTTGTTTTGCGGCATCAGCCCATCCTGTACGAAGACTACCTTTTTGCTGAGCTTTTCCAAGTGTCTTAACAAATGCAATAACCTTCTCCAATGCGGTTTCACTGTCGAGCAAAGGACTCATTTCTCTAAAAAGCTCTTCTCTTAATTGTACTGTGGTCATAACTTCATAAACTTTAGATATTTTCAACTGCAAAAATACTAAACTTTTTGAAACATTACATCCTTCTGGGTATAAAATTTGTAAAAGTATTAAAAATATATCCGAAAGAGTATAAAAACTAAAAAACTTCACACTTCACACTCCAAACTTCAAACTTTTTTGTATTTTTGCAGAAAATACGAAAAGAAGTGCAGACACTAAAATCTCAAATATCTCCAGCAAGTGCTGAGTTTCAGGAGAACCGTAAGGCTTTCATGGAGCTGATGGAGAAATACCGCGCCGCCATGCATGCAAGCATGCACGGCGGCGGAGAGGCGGCTATCGCCAAGCATAAGAAACGTAACAAACTCCTTGCTCGCGAGCGCATCGACCTGCTTATCGACAAGAACACTCCGTTTTTGGAGCTCTCACCGATGGCGGCTTACGACACGTATAACAACGACTTCCCGTCGGCTGGCATCATCACCGGAATAGGCATGATACAAGGCCGCGAGGCGGTTATCGTTGCCAACGACGCCACGGTGAAAGGCGGCACGTATATGCAGTACACCGTCAGGAAACACCTGCGCGCACAGGAGATCGCGATGGAAAACCATCTGCCGTGCGTGTATATGGTCGACAGCGGCGGCGCCTTCCTTCCCGAGCAGGACACCGTGTTCCCGGATAAGGAGCATTTCGGCAGATTTTTCTACAATCAAGCCAGAATGTCGGCAATGGGCATCCCGCAAATCGCCATCGTGATGGGTATGTGCACCGCGGGCGGCGCCTACGTGCCTGCGATGAGCGACGAGACCATCATAGTGAAGAAACAAGGCACCATCTACCTCGGCGGACCTCCGTTAGTGAAGGCGGCTACAGGCGAAATCGTCACCGCTGAAGAGCTTGGCGGAGCCGAGATGCATACCTCTGTCTCAGGCGTTGCCGACCACCTCGCGGAGAACGACAGCCATGCCATGCAGATTTGCCGTAACATCTTTAAAACACTGGAGAAGCCGAAGAAACAGCTGCTCGATATGCTTCCTGTCGAAGAGCCTCTCTACGACCCGACGGAACTCTACGGCATCGCGCCTGTCGATTTGCGTAAAGTGGTTGACCCTCGCGAGGTAATCATGCGTATCGTCGATGGTAGCCGCTTCCAGGAATTTAAAGAGAGATATGCAACGACAATTGTCTGCGGATTTGCTCATCTGATGGGCTTTCCGGTGGGAATAATCGCCAACTACGGAGTGCTTTTCTGCGAGTCGGATTTGAAGGCGACGCACTTCATCGAACTTTGCTGCCAACGTAACATCCCATTGGTATTCTTGCAGAACGTCACCGGCTTCATGGTCGGAAAACAATACGAATGCGGCGGTATCGCCAAAGACGGCGCCAAGATGGTGCATGCAGTGAGTAACGCCAACGTGCCGAAGTTTACGGTCATCTTCGGTGGCTCGTTCGGTGCCGGAAACTACGGAATGGCGGGTCGCGCCTACAGTCCGCGACTGCTGTTTATGTGGCCAAACGCCAAGATTTCGGTCATGGGAGGCACACAGGCTGCCAACGTGCTGGCAACCGTGAAGGAAGACCAGTATCATTACAAGGGAATGCCTGTGCCAGAAGAGGAAATCAAGCAGCTGAAGCGCGAGATTCTGGCGAAATACGACTACGAAGGCTCGGCTTTCTACAGCACAGCGCGTCTGTGGGACGACGGCATCATCGACCCGGTGGATACACGAAGAATCCTCGCCATGGGCATTGCAGCCTCGCTCAACCAGAAGTTCCCACCACAACAGTTCGGAGTATTTAGAATGTAATTATGGAATTTACCACACTTCAAATAGGAATTGAGAAAAACGTCGCGCGCGTCGCGCTGAACCGTCCCGAAGTTCGTAACGCCTTGAACGCCACGATGATACATGAGCTCACCGAGGCCATCGACTGGCTCGACGCGCGCGAGGATATCCATGTTATTGAGATATGCGGCAATGGTAAGAGTTTCTGTGCCGGCGCCGACCTCAACTACATGAAAGACATAGCAAAATATGGCTATGCACAGAATCTGGATGATGCAAATAAGCTATCGAAGCTGTTTAAGACCATCTATTTCTGCAATACGCCTGTTATCGCTTTGGTGCACGGTCACGTCATCGGAGGCGGCAACGGCATTATCGCCGCTTGCGACGTGGTGTTGGCTGAAACTGACACCGTTTTTGCCTTCAGCGAGGTGAAACTCGGACTCACTCCAGCCACGATTTCGCCTTTCGTCATTGCCCGTTGCGGTGAGACTATGGCTCGCGACACCATGCTGAGCGGCCGTAAATTCACAGCTCAAGAAGCCTCGAAATTCAACCTTGTGAACTACGTCGGCACTATGGAAGAGCTCAACAAACGCCTGGATTTCTACACAGAAAGCTATCTCTCGGCATCACCAGCAGCCATTCGCGATTGCAAGCAATTGATCCGTTCAGTTGCAGGACATGACGACCCATATAGTGATGTTTTTAATTTGACCTCAGCGCTCATCGCGAAAGAGAGAATGGGAGCGGATGCCCAGGAGAGAATGAAGAAATTCTTAGATAAATAGCCATTAGCAGCTAGCCATTAGCCATTAGCCATTAGCTGTGGTAGAACAATTCTAATGGCTAATGGCTAATACCTAATGGCTAAAAAAGTTATAAATATGAAACGAATACTTTTAATAACCCTATTAATGACGATGTCATTTTTCGGATTTTCGCAGGATTGGTTTGGTTTCAACAGATTTAAGGCTGATAATGAGCAAATCAAGGCGAACGGCAATTATCCCAAGGTGGTTTTTATGGGTAATTCGATAACCGAAAACTGGGCCTATTATCATCCTAACTTCTTCAGCGACAATAACTTCTGCGGAAGAGGTATAAGCGGACAGACCTCCTCACAGATGCTGGTCCGTTTCACTGCCGATGTCGTTGAGCTTCATCCGAAGGCTGTGGTTATCATGGCCGGCACCAACGACGTGGCGCATAATGATTACTATGTCGAACCAGAAAAAGTGGTTGAAAACATCATCGCGATGTGCAATCTTGCCAAAGCCAACGGCATCGTCCCGATAATCAGCTCAATTCCGCCATGCTCAGAATTTCCTTGGCGAAAAGAGATTTTGAACCCCGGTCAGACCATCGTAAATATCAACAAAAGTTTGAAAGAATACGCTGATAAAAACGGCATCGTTTATGTCGATTATCATGCTGCTCTTGCCGACGAGAACCTTGGTTTGCCCAAGACTCTCAGCGGCGACGGTTGCCATCCGAACCCCGGCACCTATTTCACTATGGAGGAGATGGTTCTGAAGGCGATAAACTCATTAAATATCAAGTAAAACCAGCCTTCTATCAACTTCTACAAATCCTTGGGCGCCAAACCAATGGACGACTGGACGATTTATCGTTTTGACGAGAATATTATATCAAAGATATAAATCCGAAAAATTATCCCTTTTTTCTTCTTGCATAATCAATATAATTTTTGTACTTTTGCACGGAATTATATACTATGCCTTCAAGAAAGATTCATAAAGTGCTTATTGCAGGCCGCGGAGAGATTGCGGTGAGGGTGATGCGTACGCTTAAAAAGCTGAGTATCAACTCGGTAGCTATCTATGCCGACAACGACGCCGACGCATTGCACCGCCGTATGGCTGACGAGGCAAGACCTCTCGGCAACGGCGCATTAAAAGATACTTACCTCAATATTCAGAAGATTATCGACGCAGCTTTGGATACCGGAGCCGATGCTATCCATCCTGGCTATGGTTTTCTTTCGGAAAGTCCGGAACTTGCCGAGGCTTGCGCCAATAACAATATCATC
>JAFYNO010000065.1 GCA_017549705.1 Bacteroidales bacterium
ATATCAAATGCCATCGGGAGGTTAAAGACGTATCGGATGATATTCTCGATATTCTCTTTCTCGTTATACGTTGGGATTATTACTAAGTTTTCTGACATAATTCCCTAAAAATCAATTAGTTTAATTCGTATTCGTTTGTATTTCTCATTCCTGACTTGCCCATTACAGCTTTCAGGTTGCCTTTCACCTTGATGATCTTGTGCCAGTTATCAGGATGCTCCAACAAGTTGACATTTTGCTGTATGCCCGACGCGGCGTTGGCCGGCATATAGACAACTATGCATTTGTTGATGTCGTTTTCATCCTCCTTGTCAGCCAAAATCAAGCTATAAACGTTATTATCATTGGTGAATGTCGGACCCCAGGCGATATCGTTGTTTGTGGTAATAGTGCCGCTAAACGGGACATTCGCGGCGCCAACGATATAACCTCTGATCCACTGGCCTTCTTCACCCTGATGGACAATACCAGCCGAGATGTTATATGGATCGGCCTGAGTTCCTGAACCTGCAGGAGCAATGATAGACTCTTCACAAGGCTCGTTGGTCATGACGACCTCACGCATTGTACGTACAGTAAACTGCCATGTACCGCCATTTCCGCTATAATATGTAAGAATACCAATTATCATGCCCTTGCCTTGCGGAAGCTTATTCTTTGCGAAAGATGCGTAATTACTTGTTCTTACGATAACTTTATTATCGATGAGAGTGCAATTGTCATCATACTGGTTAAGGGTATACTGACCATATGCTTTATCTTGTGCCCATGTGCTGTCGCGCACGTCTGCCGGGAACTCAACATTATCGAAACATACCAGTCTGCAGTTATGGTTGCTGGTAATCTCGGTTGTCTTAATCATCAGAGGCAGAATGTCTTTATTATTCGCAAGAATTGTGATATTCTTCGGATCCAGATCCTGAATCTGAGGCGTGCCACTGTATTCCGACAAGGTAGCTCCTTTCAGATATACGCGAATTGAGTCGCCAATACGCAGACCGCTAGTGCTCTTCATATAAAGCTCAATAGCTCTGTCGCCATCCTGAATGAACGAAGCCTTGTAAAGGTTGCCTGAAGCCTCATCACATGTCACGATACCATAAACAGAGGCGTCCTGAGTGAATTTGTGTGTTTCCTCGTGCTGCCACATATACCACAGTGTGTCAATAGTGTAGACATCTCCGACAGGGAGCACAAAGTTGACATTCGGCGTAGGATAATTATTCTTTCTTGCGTTCTTATCCATACATGATGTCATCACCATCATTGCGACAAGAACCAATATACCGTATTTTCTTATTGACTTTGACATATCTCTTATATTTTGATTATCAATAATTTATTCTGTAATTATCACATTTTTGACTTCCCATGTGGCAGCTGCAGCATCTGTACTGGTGTATTTGAATGCGAACCACAAATTACCAGAAGCATATGATGACAGGTCTATCTCACCTGAGTTGACAAACGTCCAGTTGCTGCCCGATGAATATGTCGGGATAGCCACTTGTGTCCATTGCGTTGTGGTGACATCTCCAGTGTAATTTGCAGTTGCCCACAATGTCATCTCCTCCGTATGGTTGACGCCATAGCGATATACATGCTCAAATGATAACTTAGCACTGCTATAAGCGCTCAAATCAATAGCCGGAGATACCAGCCAACTCTCTGATTCATAAGCATGTTGATTGTATGCGCTAGCCTTCATGCAGGAATAATCCGAAGCGTGTGCCCACACATAGCTCAAACCACCGAGGTTGACGTCAACAATCTGGAAATCGCCTTGGCCTGAAGCGAACGACTCTTCGAAGATCGTAGCCGCCGGAGGTGTCGGGACACCGTTCTCAACCTTAATGGATTTGATCTCAATGGTTCCGCAAGTACCTGCCAGAGATACATATTTCACAGCAATTGTTATAATCTTGCCGATATATTCATCAATCGCAACCTCTGCTGTAAGGAAGGTGTTCCAATCCGAAACGTTCTCCCATTCAACCGGGACATTAGTCCATGTATAATCAGTAGGATCTTCGCCGTACTCATAATCTTCGGAAACCATCAACTGCAACTCTGATGAGAAGTTATTAAAGTATCTCGCCAGATAATTGATAACTACTTTCACGTGGTCGCCAGTCATATCAATTGGTGATGAGATCAGCCAGTCTTCGTTAGCAAAGATATCACTGCCGACTTTACCAGTCATCTTAGCTGTCTCAAAATCAATTATCCATTCTTGGTCACCAACAACATTATATGTGGTATATGTTCCAAATGATGATGCAAAACTCTGATTATAAGGAATCTCCATCACATCACCGCCATGACCACATCTGTTACCTTTCAAATTAACATCGTTGGTATTACGGACAAGCAGCTGCCATGTTGTATTGTAAACTGAAACAATGCTTGCTAAAGTTCCTCTTCCTTCAGGGAGCGTGTCGGCGGCAAAGCTGGCGTAACCACTTGTTCTCACGATGATCGCTTCACCGTCACAGCTTACCAATGATCTATTTGTGTTACTTGTGCCGTCAGCATATGTCTTGCCAATCTCGTTATCATCAAATTGCACGCCTTTAAGCTTAATAAGGTCGCAGAGATGCTTGCCTGCGTTGATATCCTCAATGGTTGTCTCTACAGGTTTAACTTTATCTGAGCAGCCTCGTTCATAGATAACTATCAGCTTGTTTGGGTCATATTCCTGAACTTGAACTTGTGGCAGTTTACTGTATTCCGATATGATCGAGCCATAAAGCTTATAGCCGATATAGTCACCAGTTTTCACGTTGAAGCTCTCACTTCCGCCATCGCCAGAACCTTTTCTGTAAACAGCGATACATTTACCGTCAGTACCTCTGAGATAGAATGTACGATAGATATTTCCGCCGCTCTCATCAGCGATGACATAGCCTTGCACGACTGCGTCTTTATGATAATCTTTGTCAAAAACAAAGCTACCATTCTTCAAAGTGTCGAGGATCTGTCCAACGGTCCAGACGTTAGTTGTCGGGAAACTATTTATTTCTGGTTTGTCAAAATCTTTCTTCTTGCAAGAGAAGAACACCAGCATTACACCTATTAATAATATAGCGAGTTTTTTCATGATATTGCTCCTTTCAAATTAGTGTCTGACTGTTAAACTGATGAAGTAATTGATACCATATAAATATGAGTATTTCTCTGGGAAACGCTCCGGATCGTCGTAGTCGGAGCGAAGCTGTTCGTAACCGTAGAGAACGATGTTCTTGTTGTTGAGAACATTGTTGACACTCACGTTCAGGAGGATTGAATAGCCTTTCACATTCCATGACTTACCTGCGTAGAGGTCAAGAGTGAAAGCGTTGTCGAGTTTCTTTTGTTTGAGAAGCAAATCGGTGCGATAGTCTTGTTCATACAGATTCTCAAATGCTTCCTTCACGTGGTTTGTCGGGTTTACAGCGAGATAATAATCAGCGAAATAGTTTGCATTCACGCTGATCCACCAATATTTTGGTGAGTTATACTTCAAACCGACTGAGCCTGCTGTCTGTGGCATCTCGCCGACGTAATAGTCCTTGAGGTAAACCGTTTCACCTTCGTAGATTGGGCTGGCATTATTATCCTCATAGACGTACACCTTCGGACGGTTTGAGTAGTAATGCTCTCCCATTGTTCCAGCCAACTGAGCGCTGATGGTAGGGGTAATGTTGATATCTGCACCGAGCTCTATACCTTGCGATATCTGGTTGATATCGTTCATGATGTAGTTGACAAACTTACCAGTCGACTCATAGTAGAATGAGCGATTCCAGGTGAGGTCGTAGAATTGTGTGCGGTATGCGCTCAGACGTGCTTTCATTAAAGGTGAGCGGTATTCGTAACCGAGGTCGAAGGAGAATATCCTCTCATTATCAACGTCGTTTACGATGGTGTTACGAACACGCGGCGCTACGAAGACACTTCTAAACTCAGGCGCCTCGCTCTTGGCCATGATGTTGGCAACGATGTAGTTACGTCCATTGATAGCATAGCTGCCGCCAATTTTGAAGCTGCCGTTGAACTGATTCAGTTTCTTGGAGTCACCATACGACTCATTACCTAAGAAACGACCATTTTCAAAGTTACCGGTACGATAAAGCTGTGTGTAGTATGCCTCGAGTCCGACGTATGTCGACCAGCGGTTCTTCACGTAAGTGAGCTCACTCCAAAGCACCACTTTATTGACGTTAGCGATATAGTCATATCCGATGATGTCGCCAACTGTTGCCAGATGGTTCTTGTTGCGGATGTTTGTCTGTTGTTCGTCCGTGATTTCGAATGCTTCACCGTCGGCGTATTTGTCGATGTCAAGGTAATACTCGCCACCAAGAAGGTCAGCCACCTTTTTATAATAGTGGGTCTTCGAAATTCCGACTTTCAAGCCGCCATAGAGGTGCATATTCGGATTGATGTCGTATTTATAAGTGCTCGACAATCCATATTGCAACTTATCCTGACGACGTTCTTCGACGATATACTTCGACAAGATACCTGTGACAGTATTGCCTTCGATATTGTTGGCGTTGTTAATGGTTTTGAGGTTTCTTAAGTTTGCTGCATACAACTGATCCCAGTTAAGTTGATGCATATATTCGTTTTCAATCCACTGTTTCTTATATTCCTCATATCCTTCCTGGGTGTAGCCGTCTTTGCCGAGGTCGAGCATATATTTGTAATAGCTCGGGAGGTTACGGTAGTAGTCAGGACGTGGGTCGGCTGCTTCACCCCATTCAAGGGAAGTGGAACCGCCTTTGCCAAACCACACGTAAGCCGTTGTGTTGATCTGCAACTTATCGTTTGGTGTCCAATAGTGCTGCAGCTGGAACATCGGCTGATGGTATGAACTGACGCGAGCGTTACGCATGAAGCGATTGCCTTTCTCGTCGGTCTGCCAGCCCCAGTTAGGGTTGTAGTAGTTGTTATCGAGGAGGTCGTACACCTCTTGCACTGCCGGTGAAGATGCTGCACGTTCTGATGGCGAGCCAAACACCAGGAAGCCCAACGAATGTTTCTTGTTGAGTTTCTTTTCAATCGAGAGGAAGTAGCTGGTGCCATTATACCAGGTGCCTTCGTTCCAAGAGAACACACTATTCATCGGAGTATAACGTCCGGAAACAGATGCAGAGATTGCCCATCCGTTTTTCATCATGCCCGTCCCAATCGAAGCCATGAGACGATGTGCATATGAACGATTCGACAACGAATAGCTTAACGACACCTGTTTACGATAGTTACTTGCTCTTGTCGAGATGGCTGTGACACCGGCAGGACCGCCGAAACTCTCGTAGGTGATACCCGAGTTCATGGTGATGACCGAGTTACGCATCACGTCGTTCAAACCACCCCAGTTGGAGTAGTATGGACGACCGCCGTCTGGGTCGTTCATCAACACACCGTTTATCATCACATCGGTGTATTTCGAGTCATAGGCACGAATGCGATAACGTCTTGAACTTAAGTTGTAAGCCGCGATGCTACTGAAAGCGTCACGCGACGACTGCAGGAAACTCGAGATATCCGTCGAGCTCTGTGCATCGTCATAATCCGTGTCAATCATAATGATTGTCGGCAACGAGCTGTTTTCACTGACAATTGTGTCAGTCGTCTGCTCTTGTGCTATCAGATTCATACTGAAAGCAGCAGCTAAGATTAACAGTAGAAATTTTTTCATTTAATAAAATTTAAGCGTACAAATTTACAAAATTATTTCCAATAAAAATAAAAAAGGAGAAAATTAATATTTTTCTTTTTTCGATATTTTTTCAAAAAAATTATTTAACTTTGTACCAAATTTTTAAATCATGACGAAGAGATTAAACATTTTGGCCATTGTGATGCTGTTTTTCATCACTTCGATGACCGCCCAGCAACAGTTTAAGATGGGTCTTGTAGGTTTCTATAACCTTGAAAATCTTTATGATACGATTAACGACCCGGATAAGAATGACGAAGAATTCCTGCCTCAAGGCAAAAATGCATGGAACTCTGAAAAATATATAACTAAACTGCATAACATGGCGTATGCTATCTCAACCATTGGCACCGACAAGAGCGACAAATTCAACACTCCCGAGGGCCTCTGGGTGCTAGGCGTCTCAGAAATCGAAAACCGTCATGTGCTTGAGGACCTGGTGAAACAGCCTGAAATTGCCAGCCGCAACTACCAGATTGTGCATTACGACTCGCCTGACCGCCGTGGTGTCGACGTGGCATTGCTTTATAACCCGAAGTTTTTCAAGGTTACCAACCATAAGTCATATCGTTTGAATGTCCCGAACCAGCCTAACTTCATCTCCCGCGATCAACTCGTGGTAAGTGGCATCCTCGATGACGAGGAGTTCAGCTTCATCGTGATGCACTGGCCTTCACGTTATGGTGGTGAGAAACGTTCATTACCAGGACGTATGGCTGCAGCGCACCTCTGTCGTCATATCGCTGACTCAATTTTGGAGATAAACCCAAAGGCTAAGATTGTGATGATGGGCGACTACAACGACTACCCGACAAACAAGAGTATCATCGACGGTCTGCGTGCAAAAGGTAAGGTGTCCGACATGAAAGATGGCGATTTCTTCAACCCGATGTGGAAGATGCACCAAAACGGCGAAGGCACCAACTATTACCGCGATGTGAAAGGCGTGCTCGACCAATGCATCATCACGCCGGCATTGCTCAAAGACGAAAACGATCCGTTTGCGACTTATCAACTGTACAAACCTATGGTGCATTCCAAGGAGTTCCTCAAACAGCATGAAGGCCGTTACAACGGTTACCCGTGGCGTTCATTCGCCGGCGGCGTTTGGCTTGCTGGATATAGCGACCACTTCCCGGTTTACTTGATTCTGTTGAAGAAGATTTAGCTTCCACAACGTCATTTCGA
>JAFYNO010000066.1 GCA_017549705.1 Bacteroidales bacterium
AACTACTCTAAACTTTAAACTCTCAACTATAAACTAAAAAAGAGAGCTTCAACTCTCTTTTTGTGGGTCGTACTGGACTCGAACCAGTGACCTCTGCCGTGTGAAGGCAGCGCTCTAAACCAACTGGGCTAACGACCCGTACCAATAAAAAAAGTGGGGCGAACAAGGATCGAACTTGTGACCTCATGCCTGTCAAGCATGCGCTCTAAACCAACTGAGCTACCGTCCCATTTGCGGGTGCAAAAGTACAACAAATTTTTATTCATCCAAACTTTTTTTGTAAAAAATTTTTACATATCTTTGAATTTTCAAATTTATAATAAAATGAAAAGTATTAAGTATTTGTTAATCATTGCGTTAGCTTTTGTCGTCAATATGACATCCTACGCACAAGAGAAGAAAAATTTAGAACTTGCCGACCTCTATGAGCGCCCGACATTCCAAACAAAAGGCATCAGAGGCATGAATCCTATGCGCGACGGCGAGACTTATGGCACCATAGAAAAGGGTGATTTTAACATTTATAACTATAAAACCGGCAAAATGGTTAAGACACTGTTCAACTTCAGGGAACTCATCCCGGAAGGCGACAGCCTCCCGATCCGCGCCTACAACTACATCCTTAGCGACGACGAGTCAAAAGCGCTATTCTTGACCAATGTTAATTATATTTATAGGCATTCGTTTATAGCAGATTATTACGTTTACGACATCGCGACAAAGAAACTCGTTCCGCTTTCAACCAATGGCGGTCAGCGCCTCGCTACATTCTCACCGGATGGAACAAAAGTCGCTTTTATGCGTGATAACAACTTGTTTATCAAAGATTTGACAAGTAACGAAGAGAAACAGTTTACTTTCGATGGTCTTTACAATAATATAATTAATGGTGCTCCCGACTGGGTCTATGAGGAAGAATTCAGCTTCTCGCAAGGCTTCTTCTGGTCGCCTGACAGCAAGAAAATCGCTTATTACAAATTCGATGAATCAAAGGTGAAGGAGTTCCAGATGGAGGAGTTCCAAGGCCTTTATCCTGAATGGTATAGCTTCAAATATCCAAAGGCTGGCGAGGATAACTCAGTGGTCGAAGTTTATGTTTATAATCTCGAAAATGAGACTACAAAGAAGATGGATACAGGTGAGGAGACCGACATCTATCTGCCAAGAATGAAGTGGACTAAAAACACGAACATCCTTGCTATTCAAAGACTTAATCGCCATCAGAACCATCTCGAAATTTTGGCTGCTAATGCCGAAACAGGCGAGACAAAGGTGTTTTACGATGAAGAAAACCAGTATTACATTGATATTACGGACGACTGGACATTCCTCGAAAACGGCAAGTCATTCCTTATGACAAGCGAGAAATCAGGTTACAACCATATTTATCTTTGCAATTTAGATGGCAGCGAAGGCAAAGCCCTGACTTCTGGCAACTGGGATGTGACTAAGATTTATGGCTTTGACGGTAAAGAAATATTTTTCCAAGCTGCAAAGAATTCTCCTGTTGAGCGTCAGATTTACGCTGTGAATTTGAAAGGAAAAATGAGAGAAATTGTTGGTAATGAGGGAGTTAACAACGCTCGTTTTAGCAAGAATTACAAGTATTTCATCAATATCAACTCAACAGTGACTAAGCCTCACAACTATACCTTATATAATAATAAAGGTGCTGTTGTGAGAGTCTTGGAAGATAACCATGAGCTCGTGGAGCGCCTGAAAGAGTATAATCTTAGCGAGAAACAACTCATTAAGATTAGTGATCCGGCTTTTGTGATGCCTGACGGCT
Organism: Bacteroidales bacterium; assembly: GCA_017549705.1. Lineage (GTDB taxonomy): Bacteria > Bacteroidota > Bacteroidia > Bacteroidales > F082 > Limimorpha. The sequence goes on from JAFYNO010000066.1 coordinate 1,790, forward strand.
CAACTGTTGATGTGGATGGTTGGCAGATTTTGCCTCCAGATTTCGACCCTAATAAGCAATATCCAGTGTTGATTTACGTTTACGGCGGTCCTGGACATCAGACGGTTTTGAATCAGTGGGATCACAGCGATTGGGATTGGATGCAGCTGTTAGCTCAAAAGGGAATTATTTCAGTTTCAATCAATAATAGAGGTAGCGGAGCTCAAGGCGAGATGTTTAAGAAGATGACTTACCTTGAACTCGGAAAATATGAGACCGAAGATATGATTACTGTGGCAAAATATATGGCAAGCAAACCATATGTGAACCCGGAAAAGATTGCTATTTATGGCTGGAGCTACGGTGGATTTATGGCAGCCAACGGCATTACTAAGGGGGCTGACTACATCAGCACTGCAGTGTCGGTGGCACCTGTCACAAACTGGAGATATTACGACAATATCTACACCGAGCGTTACATGCGCACACCACAAGAAAATCCTGATGGTTACGATGCAAATTCGCCGGTAAGCAACACCAAGATGATTAAAGGTAACTATCTGCTTTGCCACGGTTCGGGTGACGATAACGTCCATTATCAGAATGCGATGGAACTTATTAAGTCGATGATTGCCAACGGAGTGCAGTTCGATTTAATGATTTATCCTAACAAGAATCACGGCATCTACGGTAATTACGAGGAATATGGTGATGGCGCAGTGAGAATGCACTTGTTCACAAAGATTGATAATTTCTTGTTTGAACACCTGCTCGGCGAATAATAAAGCTTCGCGCAGATTGCGCAGATTACACGGAATTCTTCCATACAATTCTCTGCGAAATCTGCAGCTCGCTTTAGCGAGCAATCTCGCAGAGGGAGAATGGAAAAAAATCTGCTTAATCAGCGGAATCTGCGCGAAAAAAAATAAATACAATTTTTGTTGCAGGTATCAAAATAAGTTGTATTTTTGCAGCCTCATTTTGAGAAAAGTTTTTTAGTTTAACAATTAAAAGAAAGAGAGAGTATTAAAAATGATTATTATTCCTGTAAAAGACGGTGAAAGCATCGATCGCGCTTTGAAACGCTACAAGAGAAAGTATGAGAAAACCGGTGTTGTGAAAGAATTAC
>JAFYNO010000067.1 GCA_017549705.1 Bacteroidales bacterium
AGGGTTTGCCACGAGCTCTGTCGCGTTCTGTGATGCACTGAAGACGTGTTCAGCCATCGCAGGGCTTGATGTCATGATGCCGTGAAGCACGAGCAGGATGGCCACCAAGGCGAAGATGAGCAGAGCTTTCTTTTTAACGTTGAATCTCTTCTTCATAATTAGCCAATTACAAATAAAACAGCGCCTTGCAGAATGTTGTCGCCCACTCTGACTTTAATTTCTTTGATTGTTCCGTCAACTTCAGCGAGGAAGTTGTTTTCCATCTTCATGGCTTCGTACATCATGAGTTTGTCGCCGCGTTTCACGACGTCGCCCACGTTGACGTAGATCTGCATGACGGTGCCTGGAAGCGGTGCCAATGACTTGTAGCCGTCGGCTGGTGTCGATGTGGCTGGAGCTGCCTCTTGTTTAGGTGCCGCTGCCGGCTTCGGAGCCTGACGTTTAGGTGCCACGAAAGCAGGTACCTCTTCCTCTTCACGCTGGACTTTAACATTATATTGAGTGCCGTCGACAATCACTTCGGCGTTTTCGCCTTCGTAATTCTTCACTTCGACCTCGTAATCTTTTCCGTTGACTGTGAATTTAAATTTCTTCATTGCTTAGTAATTTCTTCTGTTTAAACCATTTAATCCGTAAATCTTCGAGCTCCATGGAGAATAACGGCGCTCAACTCTCTGAATGGTCACAAAGCCTGACTCCTCGTCGTGCACGTCTTTCGACAATGCCAATGCGAGTCCGATGACCACCGCGAGTTCGTCGTCGACCTTCCAGCCCGCTGCTGTTGAAGTCTTAGGAGCCTCAGCGACCTTCTTCTCTTTCTTTGCTTTCTTGAAGTCGTGGTTCACAAGCTTCGAGAATCCTGTGAAGATGCAGAAAAGGACTACCAATGCTGTGATCACGATGAGGAAACCACCAACGGTGACAACCCAATCGTGAGTGGCGATAGGCTCTCTAACAGCTGATAACATTATTGATAACATATTCATATCCAATCAGTTTTAAGATTACAACGGAATATTGCAATGTTTCTTAGGTGGGTTAGTGTCTTTCTTTGTCTCAAGTGCCTGCAAAGCTCTGATGACGCGGAAACGTGTGTTACGTGGCTCGATGACATCGTCGATGTAGCCGTACTTAGCTGAGTCGTAAGGATTTGCGAACTTGTCGCGATATTCTTTTTCTTTCTTGGTGATGAACTCAGTCTTTTCTTCAGCGTTCTCGATGCCGGCGATCTCTTTACCGTTGAGGATCTCGACAGCGCCTGAAGGACCCATGACGGCGATTTCTGCTGTTGGCCATGCGTAGTTGATATCAGCACGGAGCTGTTTGCAACCCATGACGAGGTGTGAGCCGCCGTATGACTTGCGGATTGTGATGGTGACCTTTGGCACTGTAGCCTCGCCGTAAGCGAACAACATCTTTGCACCGTGGGTGATGACACCGCCGTATTCCTGAACTGTGCCAGGCAAGAAGCCAGGAACATCGACCAATGTCACGATCGGGATGTTGAAAGCGTCGCAGAAGCGGACGAAACGTGCACCCTTACGTGATGAGTTGATGTCGAGCACGCCAGCTAAGAATGCCGGGTTGTTGGCCACGACACCGACTGGTTTGCCGTCGAAACGTGCGAAACCGACGATGAGGTTCTTTGCGAAGTCTTGTGCTACCTCGAGGAACTCGCCGTTATCCACGATGGCGTGGATGATCTGCTTCATGTCGTATGGCTTGTTCGGGTTGTCAGGGATGATGGCGTTGAGGGCGTCTTCCTTACGGTCGATAGGGTCGTTGCATTCGATGCGTGGAGCCTCTTCGAGGTTGTTCTGTGGAAGATATGAGATGAGGTCGCGGATCAATGCGAGACCTTCTTCTTCTGTCTTCGCCATGAACTGGCTCACGCCTGACTTCTGGTTGTGCACCAAAGCGCCGCCGAGCTGGTCAACGCTGACGTCTTCGCCTGTGACGGTCTTCACGACTTTCGGGCCTGTGAGGAACATATAGCTGTTCTGCTCGGTCATGAGGATGAAGTCGGTCAATGCCGGTGAGTAGACTGCGCCGCCTGCGCAAGGACCGAAGATAGCGCTGATCTGTGGCACCACGCCTGATGCGTTGATGTTACGCTGGAAGATCTCAGCGAAACCTGCCAATGAGCGTGAACCTTCCTGGATACGTGCGCCGCCTGAGTCGTTGATGCCGATGATAGGAGCTCCTACCTTCATGGCCTGATCCATCACCTTGCATATCTTCTTCGACATGGTCTCTGACAATGAGCCACCGAGCACTGTGAAGTCCTGTGAATAGACGTAGACGAGACGGCCATTGATGGTGCCATAGCCTGTCACGACGCCGTCGCCGAGATACACCTGTTTCTCCAGACCGAAGTCGGTGGTGCGGTGTGTGAGGAACATGTCGAACTCCTCGAAGCTACCCTCGTCGAGCAACATGGCAATGCGCTCACGAGCGGTGTACTTTCCTTTTTCATGTTGTTTAGCGATACCTTTCTCACCGCCACCGAGACGTGCGAGAGCGCGCTTGTCCAACAACTCTTGAATTTTCTGTTCGATTAACATTTTCAATGATATTTAATAATTATTCGAAATCAAATTATATTATGACGCGTGACTGCGAGACGCGTGACGTGAGACTTTTTTCTCATGTCTCGTGTCTCATAGTCTCATGTCTTTTTATTTGTTTTTATTTTCGCAAAGTTCTGTGAGGACACCAGCTGTTGATTTTGGGTGCAAGAAAGCGATTGTCAAGCCTTCAGCGCCGCCGCGTGGTGTCTCGTCGATGAGACGGAAACCGTTTGCTTTGGCGTCAGCTAACTGATTTTCAATGCCTTCAACAGCGAATGCGATGTGGTGCATACCGCCCTTGCCGTTGTTCTTCTCGATGAAAGCGGCGATGGTGCTCTCAGGTGATGTTGGCTCGAGAAGCTCGATCTTGGTCTGACCTACCTTGAAGAAAGCGGTCTTAACCTTCTGATCTTTAACTTCTTCGATGGCGTAGCATTTCGTTCCGAGCATTTTCTCGAAAACTGGAATCGACTCGTCTAAGCTAACGACAGCAATTCCAATGTGTTCAATATGAGTTGGATTCATAAAAAATAACGTTATTTATTATTAAAATTAAATTCGAATTCGAGTGCAAAAATACGCAAAAATCTTATCTCTTGACCAATTTTTCTGTCGAAATGACATTTTTATTTTCGTCTAAAAGATTCACAAAATAAACACCTGCCGGGAATGCATCCATCGAGATTGTCGTCTCGTTTCCTGATATCTGAAAACGGTTAATAACTTGTCCTAAACTATTGACAATCATTATCTCTGGATTTTGTGCTTTGGTGCTTATCTTTACAAAGTTATCAGTTGGATTAGGCGCGATAGTCAAAACTTCCTCATCGAGATTGTTCTCACCTAATCCAAGATGTGTTTTGTCGATCGAAGCAAAGGTGTATTCGCCTGAGATGAGGTTGTCGACTGTTAGTTTGCCCAACTTCCAATTGCCTACTAAAGTGGTTGGTACTATACGCCAACGTTTTGTTGCGTCTTTACGATATACAAGCACAACAGAGTCATTTTCACTTTGTATGATGCTTGCGTCATCGCTCTTGGAATATTTAAACGTTCCATTGATAGAGGCAGTGCCTTTGTCATCACGGAAGACGGTCCAATATTTATCTTCAGAATACTTTAATGACCAGTTATTATTGTGAGGATGATCTGGTCCAACCAAATGATATTCTATGCGTAAAAATGTTGAATCGGTGATGGCTGTTGTTTTGGCATCTAAATACATGTTTGAGACAGTGCCTGTATTTTTTATAATGAAATTACGATCTATACGTGCGTCAGCGCATTTGTTGTAATAATCGCTGAATACTGCAATTGGCTCAAAATCAAGGAATTTAGTGGTGTGTCCTGTGGCTCCGTCCCAATGAATGGTGTCGGTGACCATATTCCAATTTTGGTCCATAAATGTAAGATCGAGAATCACGCCGTTGCCTATGTGGTCGCTATGACGGTGTTTCTGACTTGTAAAGACATAAACCTTAAAGTCATTGCCATGTGGTTTTACAACGAAATTGTTTATGGCATAATGTGGTTCGCCGCAGGTACATACCCAGGTGTCGAAGAATCCGGTCATGTCAATGCCGGTGTATTCGGTGATAGCATCGCGCAAATCTTCAGAAGTAACCGACTGATATGCAAATGTATTGAGATAATATCTCATTGCTTCGTGGAATAAATCATCGCCAAGATAGTTGCGCAAGGTATAGACAACAATGGAGCCTTTTCTGTAAACTATCTTATCGTTATAAGTTTCTTCTAAAGGAATGTTGTTAAGTACCAGCCATCCTGTAGATTGATCGTAGCTTTTTAACACAGTTTCCATTAACGATTTCACTTCGTCAAGGTATACATCCTCACCATATAGGTCTTCTTTGTAGCTCATGCTGCAATATGATGCAAATCCTTCGTTGAGCCACATATCCTCTGCTTTTGCACATGTCACTAGGTTACCGAACCACATATGCGACAGCTCATGTGCCACTGTTGACTCGCGTTCGGTGCTACTCGATGTGAAATCGCTCGTAACGCCAATATTATCTACATGTTCCATGCAACCTACGCTGGTGATGGAATAGCCGATTCTATTAAATGGATATGCTCCGAAGTGGTTCTCGAAATAGCTTGCTATGTCTTTCAAATTTGCGAAAGAGCCAGGCATACTGTTGATCTGACTCGGTTTTACATATACGTTAATCGGTATGTCGCGTTCCATGCCGTTGTACACGTCGCTCCATTCAACATAATCACCTGCTACAAACGAGATGAGATATGTCACAATCTCTTGAGGAACGTTGTAATGAACAGTCTTGGTGCCGTTGCCGTTATCGGTAGTGTCTACGAGGTTGCCACCACACACAGCAGTCAGTTCAGTGGGAATAGTGACATAGATATCAAAAGTAGCTTTGTCGGTGAAGTCATCCACGCAAGGGAACCAAGCTTTTCCCAAGTTATGTGGTATTGCATCCATTCCCACGCCCATGTTGCATACATAGCCAGTGGTCCATAATATTCCTCCCCATGTCTCATGGTATGGTTCGCCGCCGTAAGTGATGGTGAACGAAGCGCTGGCATTAGCTGCTAAAGCTGATGCCAAATTGATGGTCAACACATCGCCATCTTGCGAGAAATTGCTAACATTGGCTCCGTTAGCAGTGACGTTGCTGACTGTCAAAGATTTAAGCTCTAATTCAATAGAATTAACTGCATTTTTGGCTGTCAGCGTGATGGTGGTCTGCGCCTGCAGTGTATGGTTAGTAAAATCTATGTTGTTGAGATGAATGTCGTAATGGGAGACATCGATGTTTTCGCCGATTTTGGTTTGTGCTGTAGCGAATAATGCCGTGAAAATCAGGATAAAGGTAAAAATCTTTTTCATATTGAATCCAATATTATTTTGTTGTTATTCTGCCAATGTTGTGAACTCCAATATCTCACCATATTTTATGGTATAGCCGTTTGCAAAAGATCCGGCTTTGAATTGATATGTTGTGTTCGGCTGTAATCCAGAAATTGTTTTACTGAATTCACCTCCACCTTCGGGGAGTTCTACATCCATAGATTCATAACCTGTCCCTTGTGATATGTCTGTCCCATACATAAACCGTCCATAGTATGTTTCACCTGGAGGACATTCCACCATACCATGCAATATGGCTGTTGTGGCAGTGACATCTGTTGCATCGAGTGTCATTACGGTTGGATTTGCATAGTCATATGGTGTCTCAAACACCAATACATTGCCATAATATATCTCTGAGTCAATGGTGGCAAACGCTCTGATGTAGTAGGTGGTATGTGGTGTCAGTGGATATATCTTACAGTCCATAATTCCGGTGTAACCATAAATAGTGTAATGATCATCAAGTGTCGGATTCTCTTTTTCACTGCTCCAGCAGAAGCCCGATAAGGTTACATCCCCGTTGTATTGTATCCTGCCTCTGCATGCGGCATCGGTCGCCCCTACATTAGTCATCTCTATTGTTGTCACTGTAATATCTGTAGTACCGCCTCCGCTGCTGCTTCCTTGGTTAAACTCCGGAAGCTTCTTGCAGCCTGTTGCAAGCACTAATGCTGCTATTGCTAATATAATGGTTAATCTTTTCATAATCATAATGTTTTATTTTGTTTTTCCAAAACAGTAACCTAATCCTATTCTGCCTTCGAAGACGCTGAAGTTTGTGGTGGCGCCGTCGATAGAGATGGCGAAGTGCCCGAGATGCGCTTGCACGCCGACAAGACCCCCGAAGCCATATGAGCTGTAGTCGCTTGCCCAGTAATCGGTGCGTTTGTTGTAGGTGTTGTACACTAGCACCCACAATGAATTAGCACTATAGCCACCGCCGATTTTAAAGTTTATCGGACCGGCAACCTTGAAAATGAAACCGAATATTGCCGACATCGAGACATAGCTACTTTCGGCCCTATAGCTTGGATTTGCATCAAGGATGGCTTGAATCTTCGCTGATTTCATATGTTCCCATTGCCCCTCAACGCCTAAGTTCGTGAATACGCCGTTCGTCATGAAAGTCGCGAACACACCGAATTTTCGCATTGTTCCGACGGTGACACCGAATGCGGCTTTGTTGTATGTGTTATTCGAAAGGTTCAGCATGACGAAGGTGCGCATAGGTTTCTTCGGTATTGCTGGTACCACTGGTTCTGGCTTTGGCTCTACAGGTTTCTCAACGTATACGATCTGTGGCTCAGGCTGGTTTTTCTGTGCCTCTTCGAGCTGTTTCAAACGTTCCAAGATCTCGTCGTTGGATGTTGTCGCGTTGTTTACAAGAATCATCTCGTAGCCTTTCTTTGGCTCCATGTCGAACGGGAACCAGAACTCTGTCGAGCTTAGGTCGCGGTGCGAGATTTTCAGATAAGTGGCTTTGTATGTAAGATAGACCCATACTTCACCGACTTTGTATTCGCACTCGATGAAGGTCGCGGCGTCGCCTTCGAACAGCAGTTCGCGTCTTTGCTTGTCGTTGATGTTCTCGGTCTTAACTTTCAACACGGCGTATGGCACCTCGTTGTCGTCGGCCTGCTTCTCTATGTTGATGTTAATAAACCCCGGCACTTCCTTAAACGAATTGGGTTTCACCTCGAGCTGTGCCACAGCGCTGAATGAGATGAGAAGCAATATCAAAAATGCAGTTAATCGTTTCATTAGCAAAATATTTGAACTGCAAAGATAATAATTTTTTATGATTTCAAAAAATTTTGGTAAAAAATAGTGGCGGCACCCTTAAGGGCTTTAAAGCCATTAATGCCATTAAAGCCATTAAGGGTGCCGCCAATTTCATCCTGTTGGGATAAGGCATGCCTTATCCACTACCGGATTATTCTTCTTCAACGCGAATCGGTTCCGGCATTGCCTTGTGGATATCGAGTTCGTCGATGAGGTTGGTTGCGCCATATACCTTGTCGATGATGAAGAGCACGTAGCGGATGTCGACGTTGATGGTGCGTTGGAGTTTAGGCTCGAAGTTGACGTCGCCGCTCATAGCTTCCCAGTTGCCATCGAAGGCCAAGCCGATGAGTTCGCCTTTGCCGTTCATGATAGGGCTGCCAGAGTTACCGCCGGTGATGTCGTTGGTCGACAAGAAGCATGTGATGAGCTCGCCGTTCTTGTCGGCATACTGACCGTAATCCTTAGCTTCGATGAGGTCGAGGAGGCGTTGTGGAGCGTCGAACTCGAAGTCACCAGGGATGTATTTCTCGAGGATACCGTTGGCGGTGCAGACATAGTCGTAAGTGATAGCGTCAGCTGGGCTATAGTCTTTCACTGAGCCGTAGCTCATTCTCATTGTTGAGTTTGCATCTGGATAGAGAACTTTGTCAGGCTGTGTTGCTGCGTAGAACTCACGTAGTCCCTTGACGAAGAGGTGATCAGCGTCGCTGATGGCAATCTGAGCCATGCTGTAAGGCTGACCCACTGAATAAATCTGGCTTCTCAAAGCGTTGAACATCACGAATGCCGGGTCTTTTTCAAGTTTCTTTGCATTTGGCTTCTCAATGAATGCTTTGATAGTCTCAGGATTGCTGAACATTGACTTATCGAAAACCATGTTTGCCAATGCAGTCCAGTCGCCTTTAGCTTTCTTCAGGAGTTTCTGTATCTCTGCAGGGATTTCTTCTGCGGTGAATTTGTTGGCGTATATGTTCATCACAGCGGCAAGCATGTCTTTCTCAACGCGTGCGTCGAGGTCTGTGAACATAGCGTCGACATTGACGTTCTTAAGAGCATCGGCTGCTGCCTGCTTGTCTTCTTTTGTAGCTTCTTTGTCCGTCATGGTATAATAATACTTGATGAACTCAGGTGTTGCACCTCTTTCTGGGAAAGCTGACATTGGAGTAAGCTGTGCCAAGAAGTTTGGATAGAACAGTGTTTTGGCTGTTGCAGCCATCTGACCGTACATTGCCTCGAGTGTCTCGAGTACGTCGCCGTATTCAGCCTTGCGGTCTTCGTCAGCGTTGATCCATTCCTGGTACTGAGCCTCGAGAGCAGCCTTGCGCTCAGCGACTTTATTCTTGCGGAGCATGGTGATCTGACCTTCGAAGTTTTTCCATGTGTTTGCCAAACCTGCTTTATTATCTGCGTAAGCGATATTGACAGCTTTGTCAACTTTCATGTACTCATCCATGACGTCTGTCTCAGCTTTGAACACTTCGTAAACGATAGGATAGAACACGTCGACGTTGTAGTTGATGCCGTATGATGACATATAACGCTCTGTTGATCCTGGGAATCCCCAAATCATGGTGAAGTCGTCTGGCTGGACGCCGTCGAGGCTCACTGGGAGGTGATGTTTTGGAGAAAGAGGTTTGTTGCCTTCTGCAAAACCTGCAGGTTCGCCGTTTTCGTCGGCATAGACGCGGAACACGCTGAAGTCGCCGGTGTGACGAGGCCACATCCAGTTGTCGGTGTCGCCGCCGAACTTACCGATTGACTGTGCTGCTGTGAACACGAGACGCACGTCGGTGTAGGTCTTGTAAACGAACATGTAGTATTCGTTGCCTTCGAAGAAGCCTTTCACAACTGGGTTGAGTTTGCCGCCTTCTGATGCTGCTTCCTCAAGTTCTTTGGCTTTATCGCTGATGGCTTTTTGTCTTTGTTCGAAGCTCATTGTGTCGCTGATGACGCTGAGGATGTCAGCTGTCACGTCTTCCATTCTTACGAGGAATGATGCTGAGACGCCAGGGGCAGAGAGTTCTTCTTCGAAAGATTTTGCTGCGAAGCCTTCGTTGAGGTAGTCATGCTCCACTGTCGAGAGGGCTGCGATTGAGCTGTAGCCGCAGTGGTGGTTAGTAAAGAGTAAGCTGTTTGCTGAAACGATCTCACCTGTGCAGAAGAAACCGCGTGGTTTTGCGCCGTATGAAAGACCGACGATAGCGTCTTTCAAGCTGCTGTTGTTGATGCTGTAGAGCTCCTCTGGTGTCAGCTGGAGACCCATCTTCTGCATGTCAACATAATTCAAACGCTCGACGAACATAGGCAACCACATGCCTTCGTCAGCGCGCACGATGCCCATCATACCAAAGATGATGGCAAAGAAAATTGATAATTTTTTCATTTTTTTTGTTATTTAGTTAAATATTCCATTCCCATTTCGTACCAGATATCCTTCGGGATGCCGCTTCCTGCGAGCTTGTCGAGGTCAGCTTGGAGTTCCGGTTTGATGACGCCGTCGGTGGCAATCCAGTTCTTCACATAC
>JAFYNO010000068.1 GCA_017549705.1 Bacteroidales bacterium
CCCGTTGTTGAAACGTTAACCGTCTCCACTCCGTTGACGCGCTGAGTTGCAATCAAGCGTCCCATCACATCGAAGATTTGAAGGTTGCCTTCGCCGTTGACTATGATATCGTTGCCATTTTGATAGGCAAAGCTCCCATCTAGAGTTTCTAGAGCCTCTAGAGTTTCTAGAACTACCAGGAAGCGGTTCTCATTATCGGTTGGGCTAGCAATAAAGCTATATTCTCCTTCGAGCAGCATATCCACATCATTTCCGGTGAGGCGGTCGATAACATGGAGGTATTTGACGTTGCCTTTGGCTTTATATTTTAAGGTATATTGTCCGAAGCTCTTTGCACTGAGGCCGAGGTTAAACGAGCGGGTGTTGCTGTTCATGTGAGCCACGGCGTAGTTTTTGTCGTTATGGTTGATGAAGAGCATAGGGGCGGCCTCGTTAGGATGCTCGAGTTTGCTCAGACCGTAGCCTTCGTTGAGCACCGCGTAAGCTATATCCTGATACTGGTTGCTATTGAGGATGAACTGCAGCTCGGTGGCTGAGGCCTTTGAAGGTGGATTTGCAGAAGTTGTTTTATCCAATATATCTAAATCCACATTATCACTATCTGTTTGTACGATTATACCTCTGCCAGGAATAATAGGAGTTTCATATGTGCCTATCTGCCAGGTTCCTCTGTCTGATATATAATAAAAATTATCTACAAGGTTGTCATTGTCAATGGCGCCGCCATCACCTAAATATATATTGTGTGAAAATGGATTAGCGATGAAGTTGAGACCAGAGATATTGCTTGTTCCAGTTTTTTTGAGATTTACCGTTTGTTTGCCGACGGTTGTATTACCAACGAAAGATAGCTGATTTCCTGAATTGCGGTACAGATAGCCTTTACCAACTTCCATTGTTGTGAAGCCTGCAGCGCCACTTCCGGCTTTTTGGTTGAGCCATGTGCCGGCTTCATCGTAAGCAAACATATCGTAGTTTGCAGCCGTAAGGTTAACGGTATTTGTGTTGCTGATGGTAATATAGTTGTTTGTTCCTTCGTGTACCGGTGAAGTGATAGTATACCAGTGGTCTTTAACATCTTTTGCTCCGGCATTAGTTATGGTCTTATTCCAAGTTGCAGCTACAGAGTTTTTGCAAATGAGCTGAGCGCTGTCGTTAAGGATGAGATTTTCTGGTGTAGAGCCCCAAATATAATCACAGTTGAGCATTCCATTATTATTGACCGTAATAGAGCCTTCACCAGTGATTGATAATATGTCACTATTATAGGTTCCTTCTGTTAATATCGTTATAGATCCAGCTATCTCATATATACTTTTATAATTACTAAAACTGCTCCATCCAGTTGCCGTTTGATATGCTGATACGCTTCCAGAAGGAACGTATGTCGGATTCGATTTGTTACCATTTTGGAAAGTATTAGTTTCTAAAGTTGGTGGAGTGCTAGGTTTGGATATTAGTTCTGACGTTATAGTTCCATATGCAGAAAAGGCTTCATATCCAATATATGAGACAGAACTGCCAATTGTTATATGAGAAAGCTTTTTCCCTTTGAACATGTAACTGGGAACACGAGTTACATTATCGCCTATATAAACAGATGCAAATGTTCCTGATGAAGGTACAGAAGGCATTGAAGAGTTTGTTGATTCGAAATCAGCACAGGAGGTAGCATTAAAGTATATTGTTAATACATTGCCAAGACAATTAAATGTATTGGTGGGTATAGATGATACTTCCGTGCCTATTGTTAAAGTACATGCGTTTGCGCATGTACAGCTCTTAAATGCGTAATTTGAACTGCTCGGAACAGTTGTAAGAGTTGCATTAAGTGTTATGTTTGTCAAACCAGTGCACCCTTGAAATGCATTGTTGCCTATAGTTTTAACTCCAGTACCAATGGTTAGTGTTGTTAAACCAATACAACCCTGAAATGTGCATTCAGGAATCTCTGATATATCATTATTAATCACTACAGTGGCTAATTTTTCACAATAATAAAATGCCTGTCGCCCAATACTTGTAATGTTTGATGGCCAGTTAAAAGTTGTACCAGCACAGTTTTGGAAAGCGTATTCTCCGATGGTTGTTAATGTTTCTGGCAGCGTTATTTCTCCAGTTATATTTGTGCTTTTAGATGAAAAAGAAAATGCATAATCTCCAATGGTTACAACTGAATTTCCCATATTGATTGATGATAAAGAAGATTTTTGTCTAAAGGCGTATGCAGGAATTTTAGTTACATTGTCGCCAATGTTTAAAATACAACCAGAGGCCATAGTAGGCCATATATTTAGATAGTCTGATGATGTGAAATCGGCACATTCGGTCGCATTGTAGTTAATAATGCTTACATTAGAAAGACCATATAATACATATGTGGGTATATATTCTACATCAGGGCCAATAGTTAATGTGCATGCGTTTGTACAAGTTGTACTGTTAAATGCAGAATTACTACTAGTCGTTGGCGATGCTGTTACATTTTTAGCATTAAAATAAACATTTGTTAATCCAGTGCATCCTTTGAATGCATTATCTCCAATCGCTACAATACTATTGGGGATTGTGATTGATGTTATGTCAGAGCAATAAGAAAACGTCCATTTGTCAATCTCATTAACAGTATATGATCTATCATTGTGATTAATAGCTGAAGGAATAGATACTTCTCCAGATGGTTTGGTAATATATGAACCATATGTGCCATAAGCATAGGTGGCATATGAAGCACTTGTGTTGGGATATGTAACCTTTACAGTGCGATTACCTTCCTCGTCATTTGTAATGGTGTAATACAAATGCTGTTCTTCGTCCGTAATGTCGATAGCCGCCATCAATTTATACCCCCCCCCCCTAGAAGAATCCAGAGCAGTGTAATGAGGCCAAAGAAATGATTAATAGATAGATTTCTCTTCATGTTGTTTGTTGTTTTAATTAATAGTTTTATAAAATCTTGTTGATAGTCAATAGTTTGAATATTGTCGTAGGGTACGGCAAATTCGGGGGCAAAGATAGGATTTTTTTTAATATGCGCTGCGCTTTGTTGAAAAAAAGTTTAAAGTTTAAAGTTTAAAGTTGAAAGTAGTTGGGAAGTTTAGAGTTTGGAGTTGAAAAGTTTTTAATAATAGGGGCGGAGTGGAAGGAAATTTTTTGTATCTTTGCGACAAGAAACAAGAAGAAATTGAAATCTTTTACGGTTTCGGTATAATTGTTTAATTAAAATGTTTAGCTATGGAAAACAAAAACAATTTGCCAGAATATATTAAAGGTATTCCGACAGCAAAAAATCGCAGTAGAGAGAGAATGATTCTGATAAAAGGCTATTACTCGAAACTCTGGAAACAATTACAAAGAGAAGGTAAGGGTAATAAAATTTTTAATGATTATTTAGGTGTTGATGTCTATATTGCTGAAAATGAAAGTGATAAGAAAACAATTAATTCGGCATCAAAAAATTGGCAGTCGACATATGCGGTAAAATATTTGTATGATATTGTTATAAATGCGGTCGGCGATGAAAATCAACCAGTCTATGTTGGGATAAAAACAGGAACACAGACTTACAATGGATATAAAAATATGGCAATTCTTTATTACGATTTTGTAAACAATGAACATGATTATTTAAATTTTAAAGCCAAATTAACAATTGGTATTAAAGCTAATAACAAACATGTTCAATATTGTGTCAACAAAATCGAGGTAAAATAAAAAAGTCGACCGTACAAAGCAATTACCCATCATGGGAACCACATACGGAACCGACTCTTTCAGGCTGCAAAGATAATACAATTTTTAATTGTACAACAAAAAGTTGTGAAATTTTTCAAAACTTTTTCTTGTAAGTCTCATATTTCCTTTATAATTTTGCAAGGTGAAACGAGCATTTAAAACGTGAGGATTATGATGACTTTACCGGATACGTATTCGAATGAGGAGAAGCTTGAGCTGGAACGACAGTTCGGCGAGCTCTTACGTTGCTGGACCACAAGGAAAAACGAGCAGGACCTGGAGTCGGTGAGAGAGGCTTTCCTCCTCGCCGCCAACGCGCATAAAGACCAGCGTCGCCGCTCGGGCGAGCCGTATATGTATCACCCGCTCGCCGTCGCCACCATCATAGCGGGCGAGATGGGCATGGGCCGCACCTCCATCATCGCGGCACTGCTGCACGACGTGGTGGAAGACACCGAATACACCTTAGATTATATAAGAGAACATTTCGGCGACCAGGTGGCTCAGATCGTCGACGGCGTCACCAAACTCACTAAGGAAGACTTCGAGGAAGGCGTCCGCAGCATGCAGGCCGAGACGTTCCGTAAGGTCATCATGAGCATGTCGTACGACATCCGCGTCATCCTCGTGAAGCTCGCCGACCGTCTGCATAATATGCGCACCCTCGGCTCAATGCCACATCATAAACAACTCAAGATAGCATCAGAGACAACACAGATATACGCCCCGATAGCTTATCGTCTGGGTCTCTATAAAGTGAAGATAGAACTCGACGACCTCTGCCTGAAATATATCAACCCTCAGGTGTTTGAGTCGGTGCAGAAACAGCTGTGCGAGGTCAGAGAGAAGAAACTCATGGAGCTCGAGGAGTTCCTGGCTCCCGTCAAGGCTGAGCTCGAGCAGCGCGGCATCAAGGTGAGGACGATGGCGATAGAACGTAACGTGAGCTCAGTATGGGAACGTATGGTGAAGTTCGGCATGTCGCTCGACGAGGTGTACGACGCCTACGTTGCACGTATCATCATCGACTGCCCTAAGGTCGAAGATGAGAAGATCCAATGCTGGGAGACGTTCGCCGTCTTCACGAAATATTACTATCCGGATAACAAGAAGATGCGCGACTGGGTGTCGTTCCCGAAGACCAACGGCTACTCGTCGATACACGCCGTGTTTATGAACAAGAACGGCGACTGGGTGGAGACGCAGATACGCACCGAGCGCATGGACGAGACGGCAGAGAACGGATTCGCCGCCTATTGGAAATACCGCGACAAGAACTCCACCGCCGAGTCAGGCCTCGACCTCTGGATGAAGGTGGTGCGCGACCTGGTGCAGCAAGCCGACGAGAACCAGGCGTCGGCGATAGAGTTTATCGATAACTTCAAACTCGACCTGTTTAACGACGAGATATTCGTCTTCACACCGAAAGGCGACAAGATAACGTTGCCGAAAGGCTCGACAGTGCTCGACTTCGCATATAACATCCATACCGACCTCGGAAACCACTGCGTGGGCGCTAACATCAACAAGAAGCTGTCGCCGATACATACCGAGCTGAGGATGGGCGACCAGGTGGAGATCATCACGTCGGAACACCAGGAGCCGCAGGAGAAATGGTACGACTACCTCGCCACGTCGAGTGCAAAGACACGTCTGAAAAACGGCATCAAAGAATTCCGTAAGGCGTTCAAAGACAAAGGCAAGACGATGCTGCATGAGTTTTTCGACAACGCCGGCATCGAGTTCAGCAAGCAGAACCGTAACACCCTTGCCGAGAAGTTTAACCTCGCCAACCGCAACGACCTTTATTATTTCGTGGCGACGAACAAGATCGGCCAGCAAGACGTTGAAAATGTGCTGAAAAGCAGCGACGCCCACTGGTCGGAGTATCTGGTGAAATACCTCACGCTCGGCATAGTGAGGCCGTCGTCGGAGAGAAAGAACGACAAATCAGAAGACAAGACTGAGGAAAGCAGCGTGGCGGGCTATGTCATCTCCACCTGCTGCAACCCTATTCCTGGCGATGACGTCGTGGCGATACAGCTGCCGGGACAGCCCATTCAGATACACCATCCCGACTGTCCGGAGGCTCAGAAACTCATGTCGCGCTACGGCGAGAGCATAGTGAAGGCGCACCTGCAGTTTGGCGACGACTTCGCATTCTTAGCGACGCTGAAGATATTGGCAGTCAACAAGATGGGCTTCGGCGCTACCTTGTTCGACACCATCACCAACCAGGAGAAACTCGACATGCAGGCCATGGAGATGAAGATCGAAGGTGGCATGGTGGTGGCGACGGTGTCGGTGTACGTCAACAACCTCAAAACCCTTGAGAATCTGATAGATAAGATCAAGAAGCTCGAGCTTGTGAAAAAAGTTGAAAGAGTAGGAAAAAGGGTCTAAAAATTTTGTATTTTTGCGTTCCCGTCATTTCGACTGAAGCCGATAGGCGGAATGGAGAAATCTACTGTAGATTCCTCGACTACGCTCGGAATGACAAAAAAGGAATTAAATTATTATAAATATGTCAAAATTGGATTTGCTTCTAGGATTACAGTGGGGCGACGAAGGCAAAGGCAAGGTCGTCGATGCGCTCACTCCAAAATATGATATGGTCTGCCGTTTCCAGGGCGGCCCTAACGCCGGTCACACCATCGAGTTCGACGGCAAGAAGTTCGTGCTTCACACCATCCCGTCGGGAGCGTTTAACGAGAAGTGCGTCAATGTGATAGGCAACGGCGTCATCATCGACGCTAAGATCTTGAAGGACGAGATCGACGGTCTGGCAGCTGCCGGCATCGACCTCACCAAGCGTCTCATGATATCCAACAAGGCACATCTCATCCTGCCAACACACCGTGTGCTGGACGCCGCCAACGAGAAAGCCTTGGGTAAGATGAAGATCGGCTCGACACTGAAAGGCATCGGCCCGACATATACCGACAAGACGGCACGTCGTGGCTTGCGCATTGGCGATATCATGATGAGCGACTTCAAGGCACGCTATGAGAATATCAAAGCTAAACATTATCAGCAGATTAAAGACCTCGACTACGATATCAACGAGGTGCGCTTGGATGGCATGAACTTCGCCGATTACGAGAAGGTGTGGTTCGAGGCCATCGACTTCCTCAAGAAGTTCCAGTTTGTCGAGAGCGAATACCTTATTAATAAATACCTCGACGAGGGCAAGAAGGTCCTTGCTGAAGGCGCACAGGGCTCGATGCTCGACGTCGACTTCGGAAGCTATCCTTTCGTGACCTCGTCGTCGGTCATAGCAGCGGGCGCATGCTCAGGCTTGGGCGTCGCGCCAGGTAAGATCGGCAAGGTGTACGGCATCTTCAAGGCTTATTGCACACGTGTGGGCACCGGTCCGTTCCCGACAGAACTGTTCGACGAGACAGGCGAGATGTTGCGTGCCAATGGACATGAATTCGGCGCCACTACAGGACGTCCGCGCAGAACAGGCTGGCTCGACATCCCGGCATTGAAATACGCCTGCATGCTCAGCGGCGTCACCGACCTGATGATGATGAAGTCAGATGTGATGGACGACCTCAAAGAGATAAAAGTCTGCATCGGCTACGAATACAATGGCAAAGTCATTGACTATCTGCCGTATGACGCCTCAACAGTGACGATGAAGCCGGTATACACCACAGTGAAAGGCTGGAATCAGAAGATCGAAGGCAAGATCCCTCAGGAACTTGAGGATTACATCAAATTCATTGAAGAAAAAGTGGGCGTGCCGATCAAATTCGTGTCGTACAGCCCTGATAGGAATGCAAATATTTTGAGATAGGGGATGCCCTAAAGGGCAGAAATCTTAAAAAAATCAAATAAAAAATCTAAAAACTGTTCTATCAAAACTTATCTTCGAAGAAAAAAGTGGAAGATTATTTTTTAAGATTTTTTAAAAGATTTTTGTAAGATTTTGAGCCGAAGGCGACCAAAATAGTTAAACAAAATGATAATTTTAGAAAAACCATATGTTTCCGCTCCTTTGGTTGAATACCTGGAGAAGAGTCAGATTGCAGTTTTGAAAAACGAGATGTCGGAGCTTTTGGTGAAGCAAGGCCATAAGTTGAATCTCGTTAACGATAAAGAGTTTGTTGAGCAATATCAGCAGAGCGGCAAGCTCTATGCTGTGTCGGAGAACGCTCTGGTGTGGCTCTATCCGCATCTCGCCGGCTCAGAGCTCATCGAGAAGGTGAAGATCGTCAAAGACAAAGCCGAGTTCCGTAAGATTTGCGCTAAAATATTCCCTGACTTCTATTATAAAGAAGTGGAGATGAACGAGTTACGCTCGCTTAATCCTGATGAGCTTCCTTTGCCGTTGGTGATAAAACCGGCAGTAGGATTCCTAAGCGTGGGCGTGTATATCGTGCGCAGCAAGGAAGAGTGGAACGCCGCTTTGGACGACATCGACAAGAACTTCGCCAAGCAGTGCGCTGTGTTCCCTGAGACAGTCGTGAAAAGCGGCAAGTTCGTGCTCGAGGACTTCATCCAAGGCGAGGAATACGCCGTTGACGCTTACTATGACAAAGACGGTAAGCCGAACATTATCAACATATTCCATCATATCTTCAAGTCGGAGACCGACGTCAGCGACCGTCTCTA
>JAFYNO010000006.1 GCA_017549705.1 Bacteroidales bacterium
GACTATGACCGTGAGAAACTTCAAGAAAGACTCGCAAAGATCGCTGGTGGCGTAGCAGTCATCCACGTCGGTGCAGCATCAGAAGTTGAGATGAAAGAAAAGAAAGACCGTGTTGAAGACGCTTTGAATGCAACACGTGCAGCTATCGAAGAAGGTATCATCCCTGGTGGTGGCGTCGGATTCATCAGAGCTATCAAGGCTTTGGAGAAGATGAAAGGCGACAACGACGATGAGACAACAGGTATCTGCATCATCAAACGCGCTTTGGAGGAACCTCTCCGTCAGATCGTTGAAAACGCCGGCCTCGAAGGCTCAGTAGTCGTCAACAAGGTAGCTATGGGCAAAGGCGATTACGGCTTCAACGCACGTACCGAGACTTACGAGAACATGCTCAAGACCGGTGTCATCGACCCAGTGAAGGTGTCGAGAGTGGCACTCGAGAACGCAGCATCAATCGCAGGTATGCTCCTGACAACAGAATGCGTCGTCTCCAACCATAAAGAGGAGAACCCAGCACCTCAGATGCCACCTATGGGCGGCGGGATGCCAGGAATGATGTAATCTCTTCAGCGTGACGTCCCTTGATGATTACGTGGTGATTACCAATGGGATGGTTTAAGAGATACGGCTTAAGATTTATATCGAAAGTAATTTGAGTACGGCAAAAATGATTGCTGTACTCATTTTTTATTGCCTTCGCTTCGATGATAAAGAATTTGTCGAGACGTCTTCCACCCCATTTTAGGATGGTGTAGTCGCCAAGCGGCAGTTCGCCTTGCACTGCCACGCCGATGCCCGACTCGAAATGAGTGCGCATGGTCGTCTTGTAACACATCGACAGCGGCACGGTGCAGTGCGCGAACATCGAGGTTTTGTCGGTGAGGATTGAAGGATTCGCCATGAAAGCCGGCTCGTTGAGGAGTTTTTTGGCAAGCAGCATGGTCATCAACGTCTGCATGTCGCCCTCGCAGCCTGCCACAATGCCTTCGTCGTTGAGTTTGGCAAGCGCCAAGCAACTCGTTGTGTTGCAAGCTTTCACGATGTCGAAGCAACGAATCGTCATCGCATCTAGGCGCTCTTCCTGGCATATCTTTTTGATGGCGGAATATGTTTTATCCGCCCCCAACATGTCGGATTTTGCCGTTGCGCCAATTTCATTTATCAGACGTTTTAAATCAATGAAAACCGTTTCGATTCCAAAATGTTCGCGGATGTAATCGTAATCGACGCCCGAGGCGATCAGCCAGTCGGAAGGGTTGCCGAAGATGCCGATACGGGTACCGTTGAACAATTGTGAATTGGCAATATCATTGATAATTTCATCATTCGTTCCGTGCAGAATCCGTCCATCCTTGCCGTTTTCCGACAAATATGACAGGATTTCCAGCGACGCCGCCAATGAATTGTTTCGACCGTCGGCAATAAACGTGGTGGCTTTCAACGCGCCTGTTGACCAAATGGTTTTGAATAGGTTTTCAACGCCGCCGGTGGCAACCATAACAAAATCAATATCTTGTAGAGACGCGCCATGGCGCGTCTCTACATTTTCATCACCAAGAATTGTGATTTCAGCGTTGAATTTATTTTTCAACAAACCCAACAATTCGGCATATTCTGTGAGGACAAAATCGTCGGATTGGAACGATGATCGAAGAATTAGAATATTCATTGTTAATGTGTTACAACAAATCTTTCAATTACATCACCTATTTTCACGAAATAGACGCCATCGTTGAAGTCTGAAGTCTTGATATTCAATTCATCGTTAGCAAAATATTCCGCTACTTTCTGTCCTATTGCATTGAAAATCACAACATTACCAATATTCTCACCCTTAATACTCAAGAATTCGTTTGCTGGATTTGGATACAGGGTATAGATATCCTTTTCAATCTCGTCGATGCCTTCTTCGCATTCATACTGCTGGATGCCTTCCTCTTCCATATACATAACTATGAATTCCAATGTTGGAGGATAGATATCGCGTTGAGCTATGGTGTGGTCTGGACGGATGAGCATTATTGTTGGGTAGAGAGCCACCGGAATGGCTTGAACGATTGCTTGGCCGCCGTTTTCTTTACTGATAGTAGGATATTGCACTCCATAAGTCTCTATCCAAGTCTGGCAATCGCTATTGCTTCCGTTGCCGCTGATTTCCATGAAGAAAACATCATGTTGGTTGCAGCCGTACAGTCTATATGCTTCAACCATGTCGCCCATAATATCTTCACTAAATGGATCTCCTGTAAGGAAGAAATTGATCAGCACAGACTGTCCGTTGTTGAGGATATCATACAGATGAATCTCGTTGCCATCGGTGTCAATGCCTGTGAAATCTTCGATGACCTCGCCACCGCCGCCAGGTGTGGTTACAACTGTTTCCTGAGCCACATCATAGAGATTGCCTTGGTCATCGGCAGGCACAGCACATATCAGATATTCAGTATCTATTTCGAGATCTGTGAAAGTGTGAGAGATTGCATCAGTTCCCGGGAAACCATATTGACGTAGATATTCCGGAAGATATAGACCTGCTGCTGCCATCCAAGTGCTAAACTCTTCTTCGGTAGCCATCATATAAAAATATTCAAAGCACTCTTCGTTTGGTGTAAATGTCGCTGTCACTTCTGTTGTTCCAACCTGATCTACTGAAATTGTAACCTCTGGATCGCTTGATGCCGGACCGCACTCATGCTGCTGAACGCCATGGTTTTCCAAGGCAGTGATGACAGCTTGTGCTGATGGTATAGGATACAAATCCTGAATCACAACGGAATGGTCCGGAGCTATAAGGATGACTGTCGGAAAATATGAAATTCCATAAGCATTAGTAACACTATTTCCACCACCGTCAACGCCAACTGTTGGATATTCTGCACCATAGTTATTAGCCCAACTCTGACATGCAGCATCATGATCGACATACGACACTTCCATATAATAAACGTCATGTTGGTTGCAGCCAAAAGAATAATAAGACTCAACTATTTTAGGAGTTGACTGCTGACAGTATACACAATTAACATAAAAGAAATCGATGAGAACATACTGTCCATTGTCGAGGAGATTAAACAAGTTGATTTCTGTACCATGGCAATCGGTGACAGTAAAGTCAACGGCCTGTGTCAATGATGATTGGCCCAACATATTAAGGCTCAAAGCAACCGCAAAGATAAAAGTGAAGATTTTTTTCATAGTATTTAAATTTTATCGAAGCAAATTTACATAAAAAATCATTTCAACACATCATTAATTTTTACTAATTTTGCGTCTTGTTATGGAAGAAGAAAAACCTAGAAAACGCGACCGTATCATTAAAGGATTTTCGAAGCTTCTGAAAGAGGACAAATTGAAGGCTGTTTCAGAATATATTGAGAATCCTGGGGAGTTTATTGCCCTTTTGAAAGGTTTCTGGTATTCCGATACCGAGAAGCAGAAGCAGTTTGACGAGTTCAGCGAGAACACCATCTCCAATTTCCACATCCCTTACGGTGTGTCGCCTAATGTGGTGATCAACGGTAAGATTTACATGGTGCCGATGGTCATCGAGGAGAGTAGCGTTGTCGCGGCGGCGTCCGCCGCCGCGAAATTCTGGGGCGACCGTGGCGGCTTCCATGCTGAAGTCAATGACGTCCAGAAGGTCGGACATCTGCAATTCTGCTTTAAAGGCGACAAAGAGACGCTGAAAAATCTCATGCCTGAGATTGAAACTGAGTTGCGCAACTCAACAAAAGACATCACCGCCAAGATGGAAAAACGCGGTGGTGGAATCCTTGACATTCAGCTCGTTGACTTCACCGAAAAACTCGAAAACTACTATCAGCTGCGCGTCACGTTCAACACCTGCGACTCGATGGGCGCCAACTTCATCAATTCGTGCCTCGAGACGTTCGGTCATACTTTGCAGGATTACTTCCTCCGTCGTGGCGAGACAGTCGAGATAGTGATGGCGATATTGTCGAACTACAC
>JAFYNO010000069.1 GCA_017549705.1 Bacteroidales bacterium
CAAATCGTTCTGAAATGATAAAAAAATATTATCCTGAAGCAAAAACCATTTCAATTATGAATCATCGCTGGACAGCAGTTTTCCACATTAATGAATATTTTGTAATAATCGACAGGATTATCCCATCTAAGATGATAATAGAATAGTTATGAAAAACAACTCAAAAATAATCCTCATCACTGGAGGAAGTTCTGGAATCGGATATGATTCGGCTGTGGCGCTGGCGAAGCAGGGACATAAAGTGTATGCGGCAGCGAGAAGAGTCGAGATAATGGAGCCGCTAAAGGAATTCGGCATAGTGCCGCTCAGCTTGGACGTTACCGACGACAACTCAATGCAAGAATGCGTAAAATCAGTACTTGACGCTGAACATCGCATCGATGTTTTGATAAATAACGCCGGATATGGCTACTTCGGCGCAATCGAGAATGTGACGATGTCAGAAGCTCGCAAGCAGTTGGAAGTCAACGTGTTTGGAATGGCAAGAATGTGCCAGCTGGTGCTTCCGACGATGCGCGAACAGCATTCAGGCCGCATCATCAACATCGCCTCCATCGCTGGAAAGGCCACGGTGTATTTCGGAGGCTGGTACAACGTCTCGAAATATGCGGTTGAGACCTTCAGCGACGCTCTTCGAATGGAGACAAAGCCTTTCGGCATCGACGTGGTGCTGATTGAGCCAAGCGCCATCAAGACTAACTGGGGAATAATCGCAGCTGACAACCTCGAGAAGTCGTCAAAAGGCACAGTTTACGAAGAGAAAGCGCAGAATGAAGCTAACAACATGCACAAAGCATATCAGTCGAACTTATTCTCAAAGCCTGCGGTTGTTACAAAAGCCATTTGCAAAGCAGTGAACCGCCGCCGTCCGAGGACAAGATACTGCATCGGAAGAGGTGGAAAGATGATTATTTTCCTGCACAGCATACTTCCGACGAGATGTTGGGACAGGATTAATAGGATAATGACGAAGAAGGTGCTTTAATTTTTACTGGACTCCACGCCGCCGACATTAAAGGCATTAACGCCATTAATGGCTTTAAAGGCGTTAATGCCGGCGGCAGTTTCTCAAGTCTTCAGTCATCAATTTTTCAATCTTCAGCTTTCGAAGAAAGATGGCAATTGAAAAATGATGACTGAAGACGATTTTTTCTTATTTTTGCACCGCGAAAAAAAATCATCAAATAATAAGTTTTCAAATGAAAAAACTCCTTTTAACAATTGCGACTATGGCTATTATCGCTACAGGATGCCAGCATAAGGCGACAAAGGCCTTGACTTCAGGCATCGACGTCAACAACTTCGACACCACTGCACGTCTGCAGGACGACTTCTATCAATATGCTTGCGGCGGCTGGATGAAAAACCATCCGCTTGACGCCGAACACTCACGCTACGGTGCCTTCGACGTGCTCGCCGAGAATGCACAGAAAGACCTGCGCGACATCATCGAGACGGTAAGCAAAGGCGAGAACCCGGAAGGCTCGATAGCCGAGAAGATCGCCATGTTCTACAACATCGGCATGGACAGCATCCGTCTGCAGGAACAAGGCGCTGCACCTCTCATGCCTTATCTCGAAAAAATCAATAACATTAAGACAAAAGACGACGTCTGGGCAGCATTGCTCGAGATGCACCGTCGCGGCGGCTTCGCGCTCTTCGCCACTTTCGGCGAGGCTGACTCTGACGACGCCAATATGAACATCGCTTGGGCTTACCAAAGCGGACTCGGTCTGGGCGACCGCGACTATTACCTCACCGACGACGGTAACAACGTCAACATCCGCAAGGGCTATGTCGACCTCATGACCAAAGAGTTCGGCATGACAGGCTTCGACAATATGATAGGCATCAAACCTGACGAGCTCGCCAAGATGGTGATGAGTTTCGAGACACGTCTGGCCAAGGCACAGAACACCCGTCTCGAGAACCGCAACCCGATGGCGACGTTCAACCGTTTCACCGTCGAGTCAGCTATGGAGATGACTCCAAATATCAACTGGAAAGATTATTTCAATGCCATGGGTATCCTCGATGGCATGCAGAGCTTCAACATCGCTCAGCCTAACTATTTCAAAGAGGTGAACAAGGTACTTGGTGACACCGACATCAACACCTTCAAGGCTTACTTTGCATGGAACGCCATCAACGGAGCTGCCAGCTACCTCAGCGACGACTTCGTGGAGACCAGCTTCGACTTCTACGGCAGACTTTTAAGCGGTCGCGAGCAGAACCGTCCACGCTGGAAACGCGTCACCGCCAATGTCGACGGCGCACTCGGCGAGGCTCTCGGACAACTCTACGTCGAGAAATACTTCCCGGCAGAAGCTAAGGCACGTATGGAGACGCTCGTACAGAACCTCATCACTGCCCTCGGTCAGCGTATCGACATGGCAGAATGGATGACAGACGCCACCAAAGCCAACGCACACGAGAAACTGGCTACCATCTTAGTGAAGATCGGCTACCCTGACAAATGGCGTGACTATAGCGGTCTGGAGATCAAAGACGACAGCTACTTCGCCAACGTGATGCGCAGCAACGAGTTCGACATGGCTTATATGTTCAGCAAGATCAACAAGCCTGTCGACCGCACCGAATGGGGCATGACACCTCAGACCGTCAACGCGTATTACAACCCGACGACCAACGAGATCTGTTTCCCTGCCGCTATCCTGCAGCCTCCGTTCTTCAACATGAACGCTGACGAGGCCGCCAACTACGGCGCCATCGGCGTGGTCATCGGACACGAGCTGACACACGGCTACGACGACCAGGGTCGTCTGTACGACAAAGACGGCAACCTCAACGACTGGTGGACTGAGCAAGACGCAGCCAACTTCGACAAGAACAAACAGACTCTCGTCGAGGCCTTCAACAACTGCATCGCTGTCGATGATCCAGAACTTGGTCTCATCCACGGCAACGGCGAGCTGACACTGGGCGAGAACATCGCTGACAACGGCGGCTTGCACGTGAGCTACCTCGCCATGCACAACGCCATGGCTAAAGGTCAGGTGAACAAAGAGATGATGGACGGCTTCACTCCTGAGCAGCGTTTCTTCCTCGCCTATGCCGCAGTGTGGGCAAGCAACATCAACAACAAGGCAGCCCTTCAGCTCACTCAGATGGACGTGCACTCACTCGGACGCAACAGAGTCAACGTGGCACTGCCACAGGTGACAGAGTTCATCGAAGCCTTCGGCATCAAAGAAGGCGACGGAATGTGGCTCGATCCTGAGAAACGCGTCGTTTTATGGTAAAATAAAAAAAAGTCCCGATTGGGACTTTTTTTTATTTCTTCACTGGGTCGCAGGTCAACCCTACTCCCAGTTTCTTGAAGATCTTCTGGTCGACTTCCGGGAGCATCACCGTCGAGTGCATCTGGCAGCCTTTAAGCTGTGGGAGGCAGTCGAGGGCTTTCTTGCAGTTCTCGTCCCACAGTGAGAGCATCGACAATGCCACGAGCACCTCGTCGGTGTGCAGGCGCGGGTTCTTGCCGTGGAGCAGGTCGACCTTGGTGGTCTGGATAGGCTCGATCATGGCCTGAGGGATGAGTTTCACCTCGTGACCGATGCCAGCCAGATGTTTGGTGGCGTTGAGGAGCAGAGCTGCGCTGGAGCCGAGCAATGCGCTGGCGTGTGCTGTGATGATGGTGCCGTCTTCGAGCTCGATGGCGCCGCAGTGCTGGTTCTCCTGAGCCTTACGCTCACGTGCCGCGATGGTGGTCTTGCGCTCGTCGGTGGTGATCTTAGCCTGCTTCATCAGCAAAGCTATCTTATTCACCTCGTTCTCGCTGCCCTTGCCTTTTGCCAAGTCACAAAGCGCTGTGTAGTAACGTCTGATGATCTCGTCTTTTGAAGCCTTGCAGCATATCTCATCGTCGCTCAAGCAATAGCCCGCCATGTTGACGCCCATATCGGTAGGCGACTTATATGGATTCTCGCCGTAGATGGATTCGAAGATAGCGTTCAACACAGGGAATATCTCGATGTCGCGGTTGTAGTTGACAGCTGTCTCGCCGTAAGCCTCGAGGTGGAACGGGTCGATCATGTTCACGTCGTTGAGGTCGGCTGTGGCTGCCTCGTAAGCGATGTTGACAGGATGTTTCAGCGGCAGGTTCCAGATCGGGAATGTCTCGTATTTAGCGTAACCGGCCTTGATGCCGCGTTTGTTCTCATGATAAAGCTGGCTCAAGCACACTGCCATCTTGCCGCTGCCTGGTCCAGGAGCGGTGATGACGACGAGCGGACGTGTGGTCTCGACATAGTCGTTTTTGCCGAAGCCGTCTTCCGAGTCGATGAGCGCCACGTTGTTAGGATAGCCTTCGATGATACGGTGATAGTAAACCTTGATACCCAGTCGTTCCAGACGATGACGATAAGCATCGGCGCTCGCCTGACCATTGTAATGGGTGATGACGACGCTGTTGACCATGAAGCCGCGGCTCATGAACTCATCGCGCAGACGCAACACGTCGACGTCGTAGGTGATGCCGAGGTCGCCACGCACCTTGTTCTTCTCGATGTCGACGGCGCTGATGACCATGACGATCTCCGCCACGTCGGCAAGCTGCATCAACATCTTCAACTTGATGTCAGGCTGAAAGCCAGGCAAGACACGACTGGCGTGGAAGTCGTCGAACAGCTTCCCACCAAATTCCATATAAAGTTTATCACCGAATTTTGCGATACGTTCCTTGATGTGTTCCGACTGGATTTTCAGGTATTTCTCGCTATCGAACCCGTATTTCATTGTGCTAAATTTTTATCAATACGGGATGCAAAAATACGAAGATTTTTAATACGAAAAACAAAAAAAATCGTCATTCCGAGCGAAGTCGAGGAATCTACTGCATATAATAGCTTTAGCATTTTTTTTGCTGTAGATTTCTCCATTCCGCTTCGCTACAGTCGAAATGACAGTTAGGATTGAACCATTTCCCGCCATTTGAAATATCCGAAGATCGCGATTATCACGTAAAGCGCATAAAGACTGGCTTTGAACGGGATGTCTTTATAGAAATAAAGTGCACAGGTGACCACGTCGACGGCTATCCAGATGAACCACTGTTCGAGATATTTGTGCGCCAAAGCCCATATTCCAATGATGCTCAAGGCGGTGGTGAAGCTGTCAGCAACAGGCACAGTGCTGTTGGTAAAGTTGACGAGAATCAGATATATAACCAACCAAACAGCAGCAATAATTCCAAGCCATGGAAGAATTAATTTACGCGGAAAATGCCGTATTTGTAGGGGCGAATCATTATTCGCCCGCGATGTTCCATGCACCCATTTCCAATAACCGTAAACGGTCATGGCGAGGTAATAGAATTCCATGCCACAGTCGGCGTAGAGACCTTTCTGGTAATAAAGCACGATGCCGAGTGCCTGCATCATGAAGCCGACGAGCCACATCCAAACGCTGGCTCGATATTCGAAAAGAATATATGCGAGTCCGAGGACGGTGGTGACGATATCGAGCCAGTGGTTGGTGAGGAATTCCATGATTTAGAATTTTAAAGTTAAGTTTGCCATCACGTTGAAGCCAGCCATCGGGATGTAGCCAATCTGATAATAACGGTTATCGTTAGGATGCAAATCGCCGAGGATTGTCTGATAGACCCAGCCGCTGGCGGCATAGCGTTTGTCGAAAATATTATTGAAATGCACCTTGAAAATGGCTTCTTTCACAAATTTATGTGGTTTGTAAGTGTATCCAAGGCTTACGTTTGATGTAGAATAGCTTGGCAACGAACGATCTTTGTTTTCGGTATTGTCGAGATATTGGCGCGACACATAGTTGGTATGCCAAGTAGCTTCAAAACCTTTATGATGTAATGTGATGAAGCCATTCAGTATTGCCGAAGGTGAAAATGCCAGCGTTGAGTTGTCGTAATGCACAATAGTCGGGTCGAGTACATTCCAGTATTCGTCGCGGGTCTCAACAACCTCATCAAAATTCTTGATCTTATTCTGGCTCAATGCCGCATTACCTTCAATTGTCAACCATTTTGTAGCATTGACACCAGCTTGCAGCTCGACACCCATCCTATAGGAATCTTTGATATTTGTCGTCAAAGCTTCACCGATATCGCTGACGGCGCCAGTTTGCACAAACTGATCGGTGTAATCCATATAATAAAAGTTCGCGCCAGCCGACCAGATATTGCCGTTATAGTTATAACCTAATTCATAATCAATAAGTTGCTCTGGCTTCGGGAAAGGATACGAGCCGTTGTCGGTGAAATTGTTGCGCTCAGGCTCGCGGTGACTCATCGCCACTGAAGCGTAGGCGTGATGGGCGTTCAAATCCCAAGAAATACCGCCTTTCGGATTAAAAAAGTTGTAAGTTTCGTTAATATCCAACACCTGATTTACTAAAACGCCTTCTGAGTTTTTAACAAATTTATCATTGATGCCGTTTGTCTTATAATCGACATGACGATATTGTGCATCACCAAACACGGTCCAATTTTCAGTGATTTTGAAAGCCGCTTTGATGAAGGCGTTTCCATCGAGTTTGCTTGCATCGGAATCATAATATTTATAATCTCCGTTGGCGAGATAATAATCTGACATTTCTTGGTTTTTCATATAAGTCAGATAACCGAAATGGTTTCCTTGGAAATTCTGCAATGCAACGCCGCCGATGACATCCCATCTGTCGTTTTTATAATTGGCATTCCAAACAAAACCGTAAGTATCTTGACGAAGACCTTTTTTACGAACAAAATCTGTTTTTTCGATAGTATCGTTGCCTGAAGTGATAAATGCAGGCAAACCGAATTTTTTCAGTTTGTTTTTATAACGGAACTCCTCATAAAAACCATAGCCGTAGGTGTAGTGTAGCGATGCTGAAGTAGTCCAGTTTTCGTTGATTTCCCAAGCTGCCGAGAGGATGTTGTGGTCTTGCCAGAAGTTGTCGGTGGTCTTGTCCCAATAGCTGCCGTCGTTGAGTTTATAACGTTCGGTGACGTAATTTCCGTTTTCGTCCTTTTTAAACAAACCAGTATTCTCGTCATAAACGAGATGTTCGTAAAGCGAGTTATATTGTCCCAGTCCCACCTTATACAAGTCTTCGTAGTTATGGATTCCAGTATGTGCGCTATAGGTCCATGTGCCATCGTCGTAGCAGCCATCCATAAGTGAATAGTCGTCGTTGCCAGCTGTCACGCCGTTCCAGGCTTGCCCTGTGTTTTCGAAGTTTCCGATGTTTTTGTAGCGGAT
This sequence comes from Bacteroidales bacterium, assembly GCA_017549705.1. Lineage (GTDB taxonomy): Bacteria > Bacteroidota > Bacteroidia > Bacteroidales > F082 > Limimorpha. The sequence goes on from JAFYNO010000069.1 coordinate 7,230, forward strand.
CACGATGTTATTTCCCATCCATGTGGCGCCTCCGTAGTAGCTGCCGCTGCGTCCTGAGGTGCCGTGGATGAATCCGTCGGTGCTGGTCTCATGGTAGGCGCCGTCGATGATGAGGTGTTTCCAGAGAAGACCTGTAGATGCTTTCACACCGAAGTTAAGAGTGTTGAAGCTACCGTAAGAGCCGGTGATCTCGGCTGTTGGCACCACTGATGGCGATGCCGACGACATGGCTATTGTGCCTCCGAAGGCTCCGTCGCCGTTGGTGGAAGTTCCCACGCCGCGCTGGATCTGCACATTGCCTAAAAGTGAGCCGTAGCTGTTCATGTTAGCCCAGAACACACACTGGTCTTCCGGTGAGTTGAGCGGCACTCCGTCGAGTGTCACGTTGATACGGGAATCGCCGGCGCCACGGATTCGCATGTAAGATGTGCCGGTGCCGACGCCGTTCTCACTCCATGAAATGATGCCTGGAGTCTTGGAGAACAAAAACGGCAGCTCCTGACCGGTCTTGGCGAATTCGGCAAGCTCGTTTTTCTTGATGTTCGACACGGCGAAAGGAGCGTTTTTCTGCACTTTCACGCCGCTGACGACCACCTCTTCAAGCATCTGGAGGTTGGTGGTGTCGATAACATTTTCATTCTGCGCATTCACATTTGCTGCGAATAGGAATGCAGCGATACAAATAAAAATTCTTTTCATTGTTTGAATTTTAATTAGTTTGTTAATAAATGTGAAGGGGAAAATTGGTAATATCCATCCCTACGCCAGCATTACCTGGATCAGGTTTTAGGGTATCATCTCAGCCCCAAAGGAGCACCCCTTGATTTCGGCTGCAAAAATACACTATTTTTCTTTCAGTGGGTCGCCTTCGGCTCAAAATCTTAAAAAAATATGAATAAAAATCTTAAAATTTCTTTTTTTTGTTATTTTTGCAAGCAAAATATCTCATTGTAATAAATACAAATCTTATGAAAAAATTTGTTTTACTTTTAGTATCATTATTCTTATTAGGTATTGGTTTTGCATATTCACAATCAAGCAATGAACCAATTGTCATAGATGATGCCATTATTGGTCACCATTTTTATCATGGTGATGAAGAGATTAAAACAGTAAGTAAAATGAAGGCAATTGTTGCAAACGACCAATTAGCATTACAAGAAGTAAAAAAGGCCGCTGTTCCAGAGGTTTTTTCTTATATATTTGCTTTTGCAGGAGGTTTTGCTATGGGCTGGGAAATTGGAGGTTTACTTTGGGGTAAGTTTGATCCTTACATTTTTGCAGGAGGAGTCGGTTTGGCCGCTGTTGCTTTTGGTTTTTCCGCAGTAGCTAACAACCAATTACTTAAAGGGGCGAGAATATATAACTCTAATTTGGATAACTCATCTAATTCAAATAATGTAAGTTTGGAATTAGGTTTTGTACCAGGAGGGGTAGGTTTAACATTGACTTTTTAAAAATAAAACTGCTGAATAAAAAAATATTATTATTTTTGCAGCCTAAAACATTAAAAAATGGGAACCTTTAATGAAAAAATAACTATCGAAGCAATTCTTTATATCGCAAACCGAGTGGAGCGTAGCGATATTCATAAGATTTGTAAAATTTTGTATTATGCCGACCAGCAGCATTTGTCAAAATACGGCAGAAGCATTACTGGCGACACATATATTGCCATGAATTACGGCCCCGTTCCTTCAAATGTTGAGGATATTTTCAAAGCAGTTCGTGGCGACAGTTTCTTTTCGCAATACGCTGATGACATCAGAAAAGAAAGTTTTGATTTTTCCAACAAATTCATCCTTCATCCTAAAAGAGAAGCTGATTTAGATTATCTTTCTGAGAGTGATCTGGAAAGTCTTGATTTTGCCATTGAAAAATGTAAAAACCTTACATTTCAGCAACTGACTGACATGTCACACGATTTAGCCTGGAACAACACTCAAAGAGACAGGGCTATTTCAGTGAAAGATATTCTTAGGGAGATAGGAGACGATGAAGATTATGTTAACTTCATCGCACAAAAGTTGGAAATTGAAAACGCTTCTTTTTGATGGACTTACCTTTAGAAATTACCAATATTGCCATTGAACGCGGAACAATTCTGCATTCTAACATTTTTGCAGATATTGACCATGGCAAATACTTTGTTATCATTGGTGTTGACAAAGATTATGTGGCTGGTTTCTTTTTTATAAATTCCAATATAAACAAGGCTATTTGGAATAAAAAAGAACAATTTGAGATGCAATATCCGATGCGTCCTTGTGATTATGATTTTCTTCGCCACGATTCATTCCTTTGTGCGACAAATATCATTACTCGAACCAGAAAAGAATTATCAGAAAGTATTCAAGAAAAAAGAACAAGTGTTGTCGGGAAAATGCAGGAACAGCATATAAACGAAGTTCTTGAATTGGTTCGTAATTCAAAACTATTCAGCAAAATAGAAAAAACAAGGTTTTTCTATTAATTGTATAAGGATGATTTCTCGCCGTCAGGCGACCAAAAGAAAAAAAACACTATATTTGCAGAAATAAATTTTAAAAAATGAAAAAGCTGTATCTCATTGCTATTGCTAGCATTTTGCTGTGCTTCTCTTGCACGAAAAAAGAAACCGATTCGGAATGTGCCGCTATGCGCGGACTGGTGAACCGTGTGGTTCCAGAATATTCAAAACATATTGTGCTTGAAAGGATTACTGATGCCGACAATGACTGTTTCGAGATTGAAACCGTTGGCCATGACCTCGTGATTCGTGGCAACAACGCCAACAGCATGGCAGTAGGATTGAACCATTACCTTAAATATTATTGCAAGGCGCAATATTCTTGGTTTGAAACAGAAAAGCTCGAGATTCCTGACAAGATGCCGAAAGTCGACGCCAAAGTGCGCCTTAACGCCCGCGTTCCCGACCGTTTCTTCTTAAACTACTGCACCTTCGGCTACACCATGCCGTGGTGGGGCTGGTCGCAATGGGAGCATTTCATCGACTGGATGGCTCTCAACGGTATCAATCTACCGCTTGCAATCACAGGACAGGAGTCGGTTTGGTATGAGGTGTGGAGCGATCTCGGCTTGACCGATGAAGAGATTCGCAGCTATTTCACTGGTCCGGCGCACTTGCCATGGCATCGTATGCAGAACATCGACCGTTGGGGCGGTCCACTGCCAATGGTGTGGCTCGAGAACCAAAAAGCGTTGCAGAAACAGATAGTTGAGCGCGAAAGAGAACTCAACATGAAACCGGTTTTACCAGGTTTTGCAGGTCATGTGCCGCCTTGCATCAAACGCCTCTACCCTGACGCTCCGCTGGCATCGCTCGGCGACTGGGCTGGCTTTGACAGCACCTGCTGGTGCAAGTTCCTCGACCCGCTCGACCCGCTTTACACCGAGATACAGAAAAAATTCATTGCAAAACAGACCGAGTTTTACGGTACTGACCACATCTATGGCATCGATATCTTCAACGAGCTCATTCCGCCGAGCTGGGAGCCTGAATACCTCGCCCGCGTGAGCCGTCAGGTGTATGAATCACTTGAGGCCGCCGACCCAGAGGCGAAATGGCTCGAGATGGCGTGGCTCTTCTGGAACGAGCGCCAATATTGGGAGGTCGACAACCGCATCGAGGCGTACATCACCTCTATGCCGATCGATCGACATATCATGCTCGACTACTACTGCGAACGTCAGCCGGTGTGGGAACGCACCAACGCCTACTACGGCGTGCCTTACATCTGGTGCTACCTCGGTAACTTCGGCGGCAACTCGATGCTGGCTGGCAATCTCAACATCGTCAACGAGCGCATCGAGCACGCTTTCGAGGCTGGTGGCGACAACTTCGTGGGCATCGGCTCCACTCTCGAGGGCTTCGACTGCAACCCATTCATGTATGAATATGTCTTTGAAAAAGCTTGGGACAACCCACTCACACGCGACATCGACGCCTGGGTGCAGTGCCTCGCTGACCAACGCGCGGGAAAAGCCGACGAACATATGCGCGAGGCATGGCGACTCCTCGCCGACAGCGTATATAATAAGGTGTCATCACCAGGCCAGTGCGTGCGCATCAACCAAAGACCGACGACAGGAAACATCAAGGATTACAGACAATATTACATCGCACCGACTTATAAATACAACAACCTCATACTTCTTGAGGTTCTGGATAATCTTTTGGCATCAGACTGCGACACTCGCACTCGTCACTTCGACATCGTCAATGTCACCCGTCAGCTGCTCGGCAACTACTTCAGCGACCTCTACATCGACTATGTCAACGCTTACAAAAACGACGATTTCGCTAAGATGCAGGAGATTGAGAAGACTATGGTTTCTATCCTTGACGACACCGAAGCTATCCTTGCCACCGAGCCTGCTTTCCTTGTCGGGAAATGGATAAAAGATGCGCGAGCGATAGGAAACACTGACGAAGAAAAAGATTATTTCGAGAGCAACGCGCGCAACATCATCACCACCTGGGGCGAGGAAGATGCCTTGTTGAACGAATACGCCAGCCGCGCTTGGGCGGGACTCACTGAGACCTACTATGTCTACCGCTGGAAGGAGTTCTTCAAAGACATGGACGCCGCCATCGCTGAGGGCAAGGACTTCGACGAGGTCGCTTATCACAACCGCATCTGCAAATATGAAGGACAGTGGTGGCGCGAGCGGCTGCACACCTTCACCGCCTCGCCTAACGGC
>JAFYNO010000070.1 GCA_017549705.1 Bacteroidales bacterium
TACGATTTCATATACTCAAAAAACGCCTGATTTGCTAATCTATATCGACGAAAGTCAGATTGTACAGGTGCTTAACAATCTGATAAAGAATGCTGTGCAAGCCGAAGCGAACTCGATTCGCATCAGCGCGGAATTGAATTCCGAAGACCGCACCGTAATCAGCGTGACAAACAACGGGAAGCCAGTGCCGCTTCGCCAGCAGGAAGAGATTTTCGTGCCGTTCTACACCACCAAGCCCAACGGCACCGGCATCGGGCTGAGCCTCTCAAGACAAATCATGACCAGACATAACGGCTCAATCCAACTGGTTCAAAGTGACAAAAATACCACGACTTTCGCCATGACATTCAGTTAAATGTCATTTCGACTGTAGCGCAATGAAATGGAGCGAAATGGAGAAATCTTCGACAAATGAATTGTAACAAATCATATGCCGGAGATTTCTCCGTTTCGCTCCGCTTCAGTCGAAATGACGAGTTGTGGGTTAATCTCCTCCCTGATACATTCTGTTAATCAAATCCTTGTATTTGTCAAGAATAACCGAGCGTTTCACCTTCAGAGTAGGAGTGAGGATGCCGTTTGCGGTGCTCCACTCATCAGCGAGGAACTTGAAACGCTTGATTTTTTCAGTATCACCGAAGAAAGCGTTGATCTTCTGAACTTCTTTAGTTAAGCGGTCTTTCACATCTTTCAGGTTGATCATGGCTTCGTTAGTCGTGAACTTAATCTCGTGCTTTGCGCACCAGTCTTTCAAGAATGAGAAGTCAGGCACTATGAGAGCTGCTGCGAATTTCTCGTTTTCGCCAAGCACCACTACGTTTTCAAAGAATCCTGATTCGGTGAATTTGGTCTCGATCATATCAGGGTTGATGTATTTGCCTAACGAGGTCTTGAAGAGGTTCTTCATACGGCCAGTAATCTTGAAGTTGCCGTATTCATTGACACTTCCAAGGTCGCCAGTGTGGAACCAGCCGTCTTTGTCGATGACTTCAGCGGTGAGCTCCGGCTGCTTGTAATAGCCCATCATCACGTTGTGGCCACGGCAGATGATCTCTCCATTTTCAGCGATTTTCACCTCAACGCCTGGCAATGCCGGACCGACATATCCTGCTTCACGGCCGTGAGGCTCATTGCAGCTGGTGCAGATAACCGGTGAGCATTCTGTCATGCCGTAACCTTCGTAAACTGGCATCTTTATGGCTGAGAAGAATGCCGAGATATTCGGCTGTATGCTGGCGGCGCCCGAAACGATGATGTCGAAGCAGTCGGCACCGAGTTTGTTGCGAATCTTTTTATAAACCAACTGGTCGGCAAGCTTCAACTTAAGGTTGTAGAACCAGCCTCTGCCGTCAACGGTGTATTTTTCTGCCAGATTCATTGCCCAATAGAATATGCCTTTTGCAAGGCCTTTCTGGCTTTGTCCCGACTGTCTGACCTTTAAATATATCTTTTCCAAAAGTCTTGGCACGCAGGTCATCATGGTAGGATGTATCTCCTTCATGTCGTTGGCGATGGTGGCGACGCTCTCGGCGTAATAAACCGACATTCCAAGATATTGATACAGGTAAACCAGCGTTCTCTCGTAGGCGTGACAGATAGGTAGGAAACTCAATGCGCGTGTTGATGTAGGCGACGGTGTCTGTCTTAAATTCTCAATTTGACCGAGGATGTTGGCATGTGAGAGCATAACACCCTTCGGAGTGCCTGTTGTTCCTGAGGTATAGAGGATAGTGGCGCAGTCGGTCGGCTTAACAGCGGCTTTGCGGCGCTCGAGTTCCTCCACATCTTGATTTTCTCTACCTAATTGCAGCAAATCAGCCCAGATAGGGTAGTCGCCGCGTTTTACGAAGGTGTAAATCATCTTCAGAGATGGGATGTCGTTCTTGATGTCCTCAATCTTATTCAAAACGCACAGTCCCTCGACCATCACGAACTTGGCCTCGCTGTTGTTGATAACAACACGGTAGTCTTCTTTGCTGATAGTAGGGTAGATTGGCACTGTGACGGCTCCAACCTGCTGAATAGCCATGTCCATAATGTTCCACTCAGGGCGGTTGCTACTGATGATAGCCACTTTGTCGTCCTTCTGGATGCCTAACTTGATAAGGGCGTAGCTGATGATGTTGGTTGTTTCGACGTATTCCTGAATGCTGTATTTGTTCCATTCGCCGTTTTCTTTCTTGGCGAGAGCGATTTTCTGATCAGGATGTTTGCGTAAATAAGTCGTCAGAATGTCAAAAATGCGTTTTTCTTCCATCTTTATTGCTTTAAAACGATGCAAAAGTACGTAATAATTCAACCCATTAATTTTTATGGGTTGTGTGGGGTGAAAAATGGGTTAAAAACGCCTATTTAGGGGCGAAAATGCCGTTTTTAGGGGTGAAAAAATTTTTTATACCCTATAATAAGGGATAAAAACATCGAAATTAGGGGTAAAATATTTATCCCTAGGGGTGAAATTTAAGCACCAAAATCGCTATTTTGACTTAATCCACTTGCCGGTTTCTTTACCAATTTTCCAGAAGTATAATCCGATGGCAAGACCTTCAGTGTTGATGGTCGTGATGTTATCTTCTATAGTGGACTCAAGTATAATTCTACCTTGGAAATCAAATAGTTGAAGTCTTGATGTCTCATTTTCAGGTACAACGATATTCAACTCATTATTACCAGGGTTCGGATATACCATAACACGATTCAAATTCTCTGTAACTTCTTCAATACCAGTGATTTCGTCGCGCATCGGTGGCAGCTGTATCAAATCTATGGATGCCGAGCCTTCATCAGCATGGCTTTTCCTTGAAAACGTCCATTTTAGTAGGTGTACACCTTTTTTCACTGGCAATTCGAAATACTGCCATCCTGTGCCTGTCAAAGCATGTGATTCTGAATCTAGATTGAAAATGAACTCATCTGCTGAATTTGCTGAGCATTTATAATGGAATGCTATAATATCATCTATCTCTGTCGTAACACCAAGATATAATTTTGACGAGGCGCCATTAGCCGAAGACGGACCCGTGAAACAATAATTGCCTTCGTATGGGTCATTGGTATCTCTAAACCATTTTGCCGAACCGGTGTTACTCCATTGTACATTAGGATTAAGCTCTTGATGCTCAAAGTCTTCAGTGCAATATCCTAATAGGTAATCTGAACGATAAACCACTTTATATCCGTCTGAAGTTATTGTCATCTCACCATCAAAAATGCCTCCCGTTGGCGAGCTATTTGACACTGTCACTGTAAACTCCACATCAGCAGTTCCACTTGCATCAATTCCTTCAGTTGTCACTGTTTGCTCTTGATAAATGATGTAAGGATAATTCAGATCAAGATAGTTGCTTATGCTATTACTTTTGCTATGTCCATGATTCTCAATAGTATATACTAAACGAGATGTCTGCCCTTTATACAATCTGTCAGTAGGATTGCCATCTCCGTCTTCATAACTCATATTCATTATTTCTAAGACTGGTGCATTGGCAACAAGATAAAAATCATCAGAATATGAATGAGTTCCGTTATTCATGACAAGATGGAACCATATATTAGTCTGATCAGGAACATTATCAGAAACAGTAATCACAAATGCATTGTTTTTAGTCACTATTTCATTTGCATTTAACGATTCGTATGTCGTTGATGTTGAATTGATTTCAATATATGGTGATGTGCTGCTTAACTCCACATTGACGTTTTCAATGGTTTCGAAACCGACGTTATGTAACGCAACATCCAATGTCACTTGCTCGTTGAAATCAAGTTGATTGTTGCCATCAGTGTCGTTAATATCACAACTGCTGAAAACAAGATATGGACCTTCGTTAGGTATGACAGCTATTCTTTTTGTATATCTGTAATAATCTTGTTTTGTAATTGTCAAAAGTATTTCATTACCAAGTGTTTGCGGCGAAATCGCAATGGTTTGTGGCTGACCTGTAGCTGTTGCCAAACCAATGATTTCATTACCCTTTGAGAGGCAAATGGTGGAATTTGGCGTTGCGGTCACCTGGAATTGTGTTGAACCTTCCACAATAACAGGAATCACTGTAACATCAAGATTCTGAGGCATTTCTGTGTAAAGATTCATGTACGCATCACCATGATGGTGGAAAAGGTAATATGTTATCTCTTTCACGCTGCTACCAGCCCAGTTCGACTGTTCAAGGAAAAATTTCCCTGCTGCATTAGCGTAAGCTGGCAAAACGAAGTTTTTCTGATGCTGAGCGCCGAAAAGCGGCATGAAATCTGGCCACATATTGTCGTAAGCACCCCAGACATAAACGTCGTTGACAAATGAATAAGACACCTGTGTAGCTGCTATAATGCCCAAAGCGCCATATTGATGACGATGGAAAGCTTCAGCGAAACACATTCCGTTGACTCCGCCGTAGTTGAAACGACCGGTAAGGCAGTTGTTCGACATCACAAAGGTGAGGTCTGGATTCGATAATCTGTTGATGCTGCTAATGGAATACGAAGGCTCGCCCCAAAGCTCCTCAGCGCCATGATCGCGATGCTGCAAGATGAATGCTCCGGAATTGATGGCATTGTTGATTTGTGTGGCATTTCCATCCCATTCAGTAAGGTGTGACATGTTCTGAGGGATATATCCCAAACCATTGGGACCGAAATAACTGACGATAGTGTTAGTTTTCTCTGCTGACGACCATCTGCTGCCTGGTGTGCCTTCATAGATCGCATTTACACGCACAGGATGCTTGCCAAGACCATGTTCCCAGAATCCGTTGACAATCTCAGAACAGAGCTGGAACCAGCGCTCGAGCTGGAATCCCATTGCAGTGATTGGCTTGTCATAAAAATTAGGATTCGTAGAAGGATGACGCTCAAACTGTAAGTCCTTGTTAATCATATGGTACATCTCCTCATAGTTGCGGCCTGTGATACGTCCCATGACAACTTCCGGAAGATGATCGTCGTTGACATCTCCATATCTGTTATCAGAGATATATGGGTTGTAACCGCCGCCACCAGGGTGGTTATTCATAGAATGTGATACCACACCCATCGTGCCATCGGTGTTATGGTCGCCAAGGATCAGCACTGCTGATACCGGGATATCCCAGTTATAATAAGCGTTTTGAATATAACTGCGAATAGCTGTCTGGTCGTTGCCTCCGCATTCTGCCACAGTCACTACATCGGTGAGGATGCCTTGCTGGTTGCGGAATAACTTGATGGAATCGGCTAAAGCGACGAACTCCGGATTGTCGGGAGTGATGATGAGATATTCGCAGCCGGTGTCACGATGCTGCACTGCCTCTCTGATAAAGCTTTGATAGTCAACATCTGGTAAGATATTCTCGTTGATGACCATGTCGCGGATGATATGATCCCATGACTCACTGCGATAACGTGGATCGCCGCCGAAAGTGCCATCACCACCCTCAAAGACAACGTCAAGGTTGAGCTCTTTGGTGACGATGAGCTCTTTAGTGACAGGGTTGTATTGGAATGGCGTTACGCTCACTATGACAACGTCAACATCCCTGATTTTCATCGGCTTTGATGCGATGATAGGCTCGGCAGGGTAGAAGGCGTCGGTAGTATAGACTTCCTCGTTGCGGATGTAGCGCATCGGGGTCTTGTCATTGTCCAACGGCAACTCCGGCGCCGGCATCAAATCAATATCATGAAGAGTCTCAGTAACTTGATTCGTCACGTTTAACATAACATCGGCACCACGTGGAATGGCAACATAGCGTGATATGACCGGTAAATCTGGCATTCCAGCCTTGCCAGGCAAAAATATTCCATCCAGAATAATAGTCTGCCCTTCAATGCCGTCATGCATGCTGTTTTCTAAAGAAAACTTATCGATTCTTAAACTTAATTCAAGATCAGATCTCTTGCTGTTTACCACCTCAAAAGTCTGCGAATAAGCAATAACAGATGACATAATGAGTACATTAGCCACCAGAATTCTTGCGATTTTGGCTATTATTGTCATAGGATATGGTTGTTTTTTTATACTTCTTCTTTCAATTTGATCATCTTAGCCGCTTCGATGGTGCTGACAAACCAAATCACATCATCGCTGTGGAATACCGTTGCAGCCGAAGGACTTAAGATGAAATCGTTGCCTCTCTGGATGGCTATGACCATGGCGTCATATTTATCTTTGAACAATGAATTCAGCAGTGAGACCTGGCAAATCGGGCTCTTATCTGATAAAGTTACCGAATGCAGGCTCATGTTGTGCCCCTTGCGCTCGTGGATAAGCTCAGGGTCTTCCACCTCAATGATTGGCTTTACTTTATTGATATTCTCATCACTTCCCACTAAAGTCACGATGTCATACGGATAAAACACGATGTCTTTATCAGGAAGATCGTAGATAGTATTTCCTCTCTCTATAGAGACCACACTGACCTTGTATTGACTGCGGAATACGGTGTTTTTCAGCTGTTTTCCGACGACTTGGCTCAGCGGACTGACTATCACCTTCTCTAGATGGAAATTCTGTTGAAGCACCTCAGGAATGATGAACGATGCCTGTTTTTGACGTTTGTTGAGGTTCTCCATGAAGTTCTTCTCTAGTCTGTCATAAAACTTCATGATACTGTTCGAGAAGGCGAGTATTAACGAAATAACCACTGCAATGCCTATTGCAGCAAAGAAATTGATGCTGATGAAATGACGCAGGATATTCGTTATGATGAAGATTGCGATGATGTATCTGAGGATGAAAATCGAGGCAATCACATGACGCTCGAAGAGGTTTTTCGAGATAAGTCTCGAATTTGTCAACGAGATTTTATATTTAAACGCCATAGCCCATACGAATGGAGCTAAAATGGCGAGAGTTATCGCGATTGAGGTTAATCCTCCCCATAATCCTTTGATATTATTGACAACAAACGGTCCGATGGCTGAATAGCATATCAAAGCTAACGCAAAGATGATGCAACCGTATATCACCATGTTCTTGAACTGGTTGATAACGAAGGCCTTAAATGTTAATGTCGTGTTGTCATTCAATTTGAAACCTTCTGAATAGTTCGTCATGGCTTGCTTCCAACGTTCAGGAATTCTCGGATTCAGCCAGTTGTACAAAGGATTTGCGAGGCGAATGATATATGGTGTGAAGAACGTCGTCACAATAGAAACAGTGACGATGATAGGGTAAAGGTATTCATCAATGACTTTGAAACTCAAGCCTAAAGATGCAATGATGAACGAGAACTCGCCAATCTGACAGAAACAAAATCCTGCCTTTAGCGAGGTATGGATGTCTCTTCCGGAAATCAGCATTCCGAAAGTGGCACTTAAAGTCTTGACAATCATTATGGTCAGTGCGATGATGACGACCGGCCAGGTGTAGTCGACGAGTATTTTCGGGTCAACCATCATACCGACGGAGACGAAGAATATCGCGGCAAATAGGTTTTTTATCGGGGTGACGAGCTTGTGGATGATGTCGGCTTCGAGTGTCTCAGCTAATATTGAACCCATAACGAAAGCCCCTAGAGCCGAGGAGAATCCAGCGTAGTTGGCGAGCATTACCATCATGAAACACAAGCCAATACCGATTATGACTAGCGTTTCTTCTGTCATGAACTTCCTGATTAATCTGAGAAATGATGGTATAAGATAGATGCCGAAGATAAACCAGATGACAAGGAAAAACATGAGTTTTACCATGCTCAGCACGAGCTCTCCGCCATTGAAAGTGTTTCCCACCGAGAGGGTTGATAGGATAACCATCAGGATGACGGCCACAAGGTCTTCAACCACCAGCGCCCCGATGACGTCGGCAGTGAATTTTTGGCTTTTCAGTTTTAAATCGTCAAAAGCCTTGACGATGATGCTTGTTGAGGAGATGGACAGCATACATCCGAGGAAGATGCAGTTCATCTTTTGCCATCCAAAGAGTTTTCCCACAAAAAATCCTGTGGTAAACATGATGATAAGCTCGGTAAGCACCATGATGGCGCCCGGGCCACCTACCTTTTTCAGTTTTTTGAAGGAAAACTCTAAGCCGATGGCGAACAGAAGGAATACCATTCCGATCTCACTCCAGGTCTCGACACTGCTAGGGTCTTCAACCACCGGGAAATACGTGAAATGCGGTCCAATAAGGAAACCTGCCACGATATAACCCAGCACCAATGGTTGCTTTAACCACTTGAAAATAACAGTGGTGATACCAGCCGTGATGAGAATCAGAGCTAAATCGAAAAATAAAGCAGGTACTCCTTCCATTCAATATAACTTTATCGTTTCATGATCTTATTTGTCCAGACGCCTTCATCGCTTCTGATCTGAAGGATGTAGTTGCCTGTTGAGAGATCGCTGAGGTCGATAGTGGTGCTCAGACCATGTTCTGCACTCTCTCTTGATGTGTAAACAATCTGACCAATAGCGTTATAAATAGTCAACTGAACATCTGATTTGATGTTGCTGATGTTGACGTTGATAACATCATTGGTTGGGTTAGGATGGATGCTGAGTGTAGCAGCTTCCTGAGTGTTTACACCTTCATGTGAGAAGTGTACGTTGACCTCTTGCTCATATGTCTTATAGCCGCAGCCTGTGTATCTGGCTGTGAGCACGATATCAACAGCGTCGAAGTCAGCCTGTGTAGGTCTGTAGTTTGTTGTGAGACCGTGAGCATTTTCAAAACGTCCTGTGCCTGATGTTGCCCAGCCTGTGAACGAACCAAGGTTTTCAATTGCGATAGAGACCTCAAATGGAGTGATATCAAACTCAACATATTCTGTCTCGCATGTTGCAACAGGTTCTTCAACGAATGTGATAGTCATATCGTCTACCATCACCTCGGTGTCTTTATAGCCTGTCAATGTGAGTGTCACACTGCCGTTAGCGATATCTTGGCTACCTGGAGTGTAGATAGGGTTGATGATTGTGGCATCGCTGAACGAGCCGTCACCTTCTGTTGTCCATTCTAATGATGTCTGGTTGGATGCATATCCATCGAGTTGTGCATTCTCATCAACACAGAGGTTGATGTCGAGACCTGCGTTGATGCTGAGGTTTCTGTCAGTTGGAAGAATCACGAAGTCGATCCATGCGCAGTCGCTACCGCTTGAAACGCTGGTGTCTTTCTTATATTTCCATTTGAAGGTATGTGTGCCCGGAGTCACAGCATATTGTGCTCTTGTCCATGCCACTGTACCAGACCAGTTGTTTTTCTCTATAGCGTCGATGTAGAAGTATAATTTATCGTAACTGCTTTCTGATGACACTTTGTAGTAGAATGCGACAGAATCTGCTTCAGTGACAGTGAATTGTAATGATAATTCTGTTGACTGGTTATCGCCAATGCTACCTGATTTTACGCAATATTGACCTTCATAAGGTTCAACGTTGCAGATAGTCCATGGATTTGTAGCGTCGTTGTTCCACTCATCGCCAATAACGCCAAGCTCAAAGTCTTCAACATTAAGACCAATCTTTGATGTGAAATCTTTGCTGTCTGTGTAAGCGCCTGACATAACATCCAATGAATAACCGGCTGAGAAACCTGATGGAGCATTGCCGACATAAACTTCGTATGTGGCATTTACAGTCTGGTCAGCACCTATTGTATTAATAGTGACTGTAGGATCGCTGACAACCTGTAAGAATGGTGTTGCTGATGTCATTGTTGCGTATGTTGCCAAAGAACCTGCATTACCTTTGTTCTTAATGCTATAAGTGAGGTTTGCTCTCTCTCCTGGGTCGAGGCGGCCGTTGCCGTTGCCTTCAATCTCTTCGATAGTGACGTTGCCGATCTCAAAGACAGGTGCGTAAGCCTTCATTGTGAGATGGCTCTCATACTCATCATCACCACTTGCGATTGTGATGACAAACTCGATATTTGTCTTGTTAGGCACCTCATCTGACACTGTGAAGCTGAATGCATCGTCAAGTGTGAGTGTAGCATTTGAGTTGAGTGCTAAGAAGTCTGTTGTACCGTTGGTGATTGTCACATACTCTGACTCAGATGTAAGTGTCATGGTACCTGCTGGGGCTTGAACGCTACCAACGTTCTTAAGCTGGATGTCTAATGTAGCATCATCGCCGAAGTTAAGCTGTGAAGCCTGGCCGCCGAGAGCATATTCGTTAACGATGATATATGGTCCTGAGGCAGGAATCACGTCGATGTCAGCCTGATAACGGAGATAGTTCTGACCTGTCACTGTGAGATGAAGCACTGTTGGAGGTACCTGTGCAGGAATCTGCATGTTCTGTACGCTGCCTGTTGCTGTTGCTACTGCTACAACCTCAAGGTTTGCTCCTTCGCCCTTTGTCAAAGCGATGGTTGCACCTTCAGGAGCAGTGACCTGGAACTGATCAAGACCGGCGAGCTGCACGCTCTGATGGTTCACTGCCATGGCCTGTGGCACCTGAGTGAAGATTCTCAAGAAAGCATCGCAGTGAGCGGTGAACATGATATAGGTGATGTTCTTATCATCTGTGTTGTAAGGCCATGATGTCTCTTGTAAGAAGTACTTACCAGCGACGTTACCGAATGCTGGACGCCAGTTGCCTCTGTTTTCGTAGGCAATATGGTTGGTGTTGTTTGGCAATGTCGGCATGAAGTCTGGGTCAAACTGGTCGTAAACACCCCAAACGAAGGCGTCGTTGACGAATGAGTAAGAGACCTCAGTAGGAGAGAGGACACCGACAGCACCGGCGTTTTCACCGTTATATGTGCGACGCATCCATTTCTCTGTGAAGCAGTTACCATTTGAACCAGTATAGTTGAACATACCTGTCTGGCAGTTGATTGACATGACGAAAGGCATCTTGTGTGCATTTGTCAGCTGGTCGATGTGGTTGTTACGCACTGCCGGTTCGCCCCAGCCTTCATCAAGACCGTGGTCGCGGTGCTGTACCCAGAAGGTACCTGCGTTGACGGCATTAACAACCTGATCTGGTGAGCCACCGGTCCAGCCACCCATTTCTGCTGGTGATGCTGGGATGTAGTTTGTTCCGTTAGGTCCAAAGTAGCTTGTCACCTGTGCTGTGTTCTGTGCTGATGACCATGAACTTCCTGGAGTTCCTGAATAGATACAGTTGATACGCTGTGGTGTGTAATCATGAGCGCGCATATAACCGCCGAACACCTCTGAACAGAGCTGGAACCAACGTTCGGTCTGCCATCCTAAAGCTGTGATAGGGCTGGTGTAGAAACTCGGATCCATGTTTGGATTGGTGTATTCATATTCAATCTGCTTGTCAGCCATCATAGCAGCCTCAGTAGCATTGGCAGCTACAAGACGTGAGAAAATCATCTCAGGAAGGTTATCGTTACCTGTGACATCAGCATACTGGATATCGGTGATACATGATCCGCTGTATGGGTGTGACACCGAAATGGCAGGGATACCCTGAGCCATGTTAGTGTTGTGGTCACCAAAGAGAAGCACTGCAACAGGAGCGATATCCCACGTGTTGTATGCGTTATGGAACCATGTCTTCATCTGTGCTGTTGTGGTTGCTGGCATCTGGTCGAGACGAACGACCTCGGTGATGATACCTTGTTGCATACGGAATTCTTTCAGACGATTTGCTGGCTCAACGAAATCATCGTTGTTCGGGATTACGATGATATATTCAGCGCCTTCATCCAGATCACGAACCCACTGCTGCATTCTTGCCTCATAGTCGATGACCGGCAATACGTCGTAGTTCATGATGTTCTGTGCGAGGATAGGGTCGAAGTAAGGTGAACGCAGACGGTTGTCACCGAACTGTCCGTTGCCACCCACAAACTCAACAGCCATCTCAATGTTGTGATAAACAATAGCTTCCTTTGTCACAGGGTTGAATCTAACTGGGCTGACGCTGATATTCACGACGTCAACACCACGAATCTGTGACGGTGCGCTTACGCTGGCGAACTCTGCTGGATAGAACGCGTTTTCAGCATAAACTTGTACGTCTTTGGTGTACTCGGTGTTCGGCTCTTCAGCCTCAGCCTGAACGCCCAACGACGGCTCAACATTAACGTTGCTGATAATCTGCTCCTCATAGCTAACCACGTGAAGCACAGCGTGAGCACCCTGCGGGATAGCGATGGTGCGGCTGTAACATGGCACGTTCGGTAAACCCTTCGCATTAGGAAGGCTTAAGTCAGCGATACCGATGCTCTGCATCTCTTCGCCATTGTAATTGAATGATGTAAGGCTCATCTCATCAATAGTGTAATCGAGAGTGATGTTGCCTCTTGTCTGCTCAACCATCTGCATTCCAGTCTTACCGTGGTTGAACTGGAAAGTGCGGACTTCCTGAGCTGTCAAAGCAGTAGTCATGCCCAACATAAATAATGCCAAACTGACTAATCTGAGAAAGTTGCTTTTTTTCATTTTGATTAATTTAATTGTTAATATTATTTAAAATTTAAACTTTCAACTTTAAACCAAACCACCAAATCCCATGAATGCCAAAGCTAAGATGCCTGCTGTAATCAATGCGATAGGAGTGCCTTTGGTGCCTTCCGGTGCTTCCATAAGCTCGATGTGCTCGCGGATGCCCGAGAAAATGATGAGTGCCAAAGCAAAGCCAATGGCGATGCCGGCTGCGTAGATGACTGCCTCTCCGACGTTGTTGCCGTAGATGAAGCCTTCACCAACGACCTTCAACGAAACGCCGAGGACGCAGCAGTTAGTAGTAATCAATGGTAAAAACACGCCGAGTGCTGTGTAAAGCGATGGACTGATCTTCTTCAAGATGATCTCAACCATCTGCACCAAGGCCGCGATGACCAAGATGAAAGCGATGGTTTGCAAGAACTCCAACCCATGAGCCACGAGGACGTATTTATTTAATAGGTATGTCACCAATGTGGCAAGCACAAGCACGAAGATAACGGCAGCGCCCATACCAACAGCGGTGGAGGTCTTCTTGGAAGTGCCTAAGAACGGGCAGATTCCGAGGAACTGCGCCAAAATGACGTTGTTGACAAAGATTGTCGATATAAGAATGATTATGATTTTCATGGCACTACGTTATTTAGTTTTCTTTAATCTGTTGACTATAGCGATGAGATAACCCAAGGCGATGAATGCTCCAGGAGCGAGAACGAACACGAGGATGGTGTTGGCGTCTTCTGGGAGGAATCTCCAGTTGAAGATGCTGCCGCTGCCGAGGATCTCACGGATGGAACCGAGGACTGTCAAGGCGAAGGTGAAGCCTAAACCCATGCCAGCGCCGTCGAGGATTGATGGCCAGACAGGGTTCTTCGATGCGAAGGCCTCAGCACGTCCCAACACTATGCAGTTCACAACGATAAGAGGTATGAACAAACCTAATGTCTCATAGATATCTGGCACATAAGCCTGCATTACTAACTGAACAACAGTCACAAACGAGGCAATGACCACGATGAAGCAAGGGATACGCACCTTGTCAGGAATGAAGTTTTTCAATAATGAAATGACTAAATTCGACATTATCAAAACGAATGTTGTCGCAAGACCCATCGACATGCCGTTGATGGCACTCGTAGTGGTGGCGAGGGTAGGACAGCATCCTAACAAAAGGACCAGAATAGGGTTTTCCTTGATAAGTCCTTTGGTGAAAGTTTTCCAGTTACTCATTGTCTCCTCCTTTCATGAATTGGTCTTTGTTAGCCTCGAAACCGTCAGCAGCTCTTTGAATGGCTTCCGAAACGGCTCTCGAACTGATTGTTGCAGCTGTGATGGCATCGACATCACCGCCGTCTTTCTTCACCTTGAGGATGAAAGACTTCGGATCTTTGCCGTCAAACTGACCTTTGAACTTGTCGTTCACCATGTTAGCTCCCAGACCAGGGGTCTCAGCTTGTGATAAAACCGACACCTTATTAATAATGCCATTTGCGAGCATGCCGACCATCAACTCAATCTTGCCACCGAAACCGTTCTTCGAATAGGTCTTGATAGCTGCACCGATGAAGTTGCCTTCAGCATCGAATGCTAGGTTGTATGTGAGGTTGTCAATATCTTTAGTCTCTGTCTTTACTATTTCAACGTCAGATTTTAACACTTCGTTGATAGCTTTGAGATTCTTGTTGGCTTCCACCTGATCGATAGCAGGTTTGGTAAGGCTATAGATAAAGCCAAGCACTCCGCCTGATACAATGGTGATTACCATCAAGGCGATGAGCATATTCTTTAATGTTGATTCTTTCTTTGCCATAATTTCAAAATTTTAAGATTCAACAATTAAACTCCAAAACGTTTTGGTTTGAAACCCTTGTTGATGAGCGGCACAACGGCGTTCATGATAAGGATTGCAAACGACACACCTTCAGGATACTGTCCCCACAGACGTATGATGACTGTGATAGCACCAATTCCGATACCATAGATGATCTTACCTGGCGTTGTCATTGGTGATGTCACCATGTCGGTTGCCATGAAGAAAGCACCGAGGATAAGACCGCCATAGACTAGATGATACCAAGGAGCGATGTACTGGGTCGGGTCGACGAGGTAGCAGATGCCTGTCATGATGAACACTGTGAGCAGTATGCTCAATGGTGTCCAGATGTCGATGACTTTAGTGATGAGGAGGTAGATAGCGCCAATCAAAAGGGCTATTGCGCAGATCTCACCGAAAGCACCACCACGGTTGCCGAGCACCATGTCGAGGAACTGCATGTCGCCTGACTTAGCGAGAGTCCCGACACCGGCTTCTTTCAAAAGGCTCAATGGGGTAGGACCTGTCACAGCATCAGCGAAGAATCCTGATTCGAAGATTGGCTGTGCCTTTGGCCATGTCGTCATAGCTGTTGGGAACGACACGAGCATGAACACACGACCTACCAATGCCGGGTTGAACGGGTTCTTGCCCAAGCCACCGAACGACATCTTGGCGATGCCGATGGCGACGACGCTGCCTACGATGACCATCCACAATGGAAGGTTGGCTGGCACGTTGAAGGCGAGCAAAAGACCTGTCAAGGCAGCTGAGCCGTCGTTGATGGTCAATGGGCCTTTGAACAAGAATTTCTGAATGAGGTATTCAGTCAGCATGCAGGCTGCCACCGCGACGATGGTCAGACGCAAGGCATACCAACCGAAATAATAAACTGCAACAAGCAAAGCAGGGAGCAAGGCGATGATCACCATGCTCATGATTTTCTTGACGCTTAAATCTCCGTGAACATGCGGAGAACCTGATATTGTTAACTGATTCATAGCTATTTCTGATTACGTGAACGTATTAATTGTCCTGTCTTTGTCTTGCCGTAACGGATGTAGTCGGCCAGCGGGATGTTGGCAGGGCATGTGAACTCGCATGAGCCGCATTCGATGCAGTCCATGATATTGTGTTTCTCTGTCTCCTCAAAGTTGTTCTGACGTGCGAGACGGTTCAAGAGATAAGGCTCCAGACCCATTGGGCAGGCTTGCATGCACTTGCCGCAACGGATGCAGTTGCTGACCTTACGCGGCTGAGCGTCTTTCTCGTTGAGCATCAAAATGCCAGAAGTACCTTTGATGGTCGGGAATGTTGTCACGCTCACCGACTTACCCATCATTGGACCGCCGTTGATGAGGTTGGCTGTGTCTTCCGGGAGTCCGCCGGCTGCTTCGATGAGCATGTTGGCAGGAGTTCCGATTCTAGTCAAGAAGTTCGATGGTTTCTTCACTGATTTACCAGTAACGGTCACAACTCTGTAAACGAGAGGTTTGTTCTTCTGAACTGCTTCATAAATAGCGAATGTAGAAGCTACATTGACGACGACGCAGCCTGTCTCGATAGGCAGCTTGCCTGATGGCACCTCGCGTCCGGTGATGGATTTGATGATCTGTTTTTCACCGCCTTGAGGGTATTTTGTCTTCAGCGGCTGAATCTCGATGCCTTCGAAATAGTTGTCGCTCTTTACGATTTCGTCAAGTTTCTTAGCGGCTTCCATCTTGTTGACCTCGATGCCGACGACGCCTTTCGGAGCGTTCACAGCCTTCATGATGACCTTCACGCCGACGAGGAACTCGTAAGGTTTCTCAATCAACAGTCTGTTGTCGCAGGTGAGGTAAGGCTCGCATTCCGCTGCGTTGATGATGACGTATTCGGCTTTCTTGTCCTTTGGTATCATCAGCTTGACGTAAGTAGGGAATGTGGCGCCGCCCAAACCAACGATGCCGTGCTGTTTGATGCGCTCGATAATCTCTTCACTTGAGAGTGTGATATCTTTTACTAAGGTGTCGCTGGTGTCGATGCCTTCAAGCCATTCGTCGCCTTCCACGTCGATGAAGATAGCCGGCTTACGATAGCCGGTGTGGTCCATCACCTCGTCAATCTTGTTGACGGTGCCGCTCACTGACGAGTGCACGTTTGCACTGATGAAGCCTTTCGCCGTGGCGATGAGCTGTCCCACCTTCACCTTGTCGCCTTTCGCGACTATCGGTTCTGCCGGTGCGCCGAGGCACTGACCGAGCGGGATGATGACCTGTTTAGGTATCTCAAATGTTATGATAGGCTGGTCCGACGAAAGCTTGTTTTCTTCCGGATGAACGCCACCTTTTGGAAATGTCTTAATTGGATTCATACCTATTCTTTACTTTCGTTTGGTTGTTCAACATTAGTTTCTTTTGGCTTTCTCGGCGGGAAGTTGACCTCGTGTATGCTTCCGCGAGGGCAGGCCTCGACGCATTTGCGGCACTGCTTGCACTTCGTGAAGTCGATGTAGGCGAGGTTGCCGCGCATCTCGATAGCCTCAAACGGGCAGGTCTTGAAGCACTTCTGGCAGCCGATGCAGCTTACCTTGCAGTTCTTCATGGCGATAGCGCCTTTTTCCACGTTGTTGCACGCCACATAAACACGACGGTTGTTCTTGCCCTTGGCACGAATCTCGATGACGCCGCGCGGACAAGCCTTGGCACATGCGCCGCAGCCCACGCATTTGTCTTCGTCAACCTCAGGAAGACCAGTCTCTTTGTTGATGTGCAATGCATTGAACTGGCATTTCTTCACGCAGTCGCCCAAACCGAGGCAGCCGTTAGGACATCCGTTCTCGCCTGCATATAGAGTGTTGGCGAAGCCGCAGATGTCAGCGCCTTCATAATGCACCTTCGATGGTGCGTTCTCACAAGTACCGTTGCAACGCACTACAGCGATCATCGGCTCGGCAACGGTAGCGGTAAGTCCAAGCAATCCGGCTACTTTAGACATGTCGGAGCTAGGGCAGTTCAAACCTGCGAGACTTTGCTTCTCGGCAGCAGCCTTCACACAAGCTTCTGCGAAGTTATGGCATCCGGCGAAACCGCAGCCACCACAGTTGGCACCAGCCAACACTGACTCGACCTCGTCGATGAGCGGGTTCTCCTCAACCTTGAACTTCTTCGCGACGAAGAACAAAATCACCGCCGCGACTCCTCCTAAAATTCCCAGAATTACAAGGGACCATAGTAAAATATTACTCATAAAACAAAACATATTTTTAGCGGTGGCAAAATTACTCTTTTTATATTAATTATACAAGGAAAATTTTGCAAAAAAATGTAACTGCTTAAAAAATAAAGAGTTCGTCGTTATTTTTATTTGCTGTCATTTTTTTTTGTATATTTGCAATTCAAAAATTATAGAGACATGAGAAAACTTTATACTCTGTTAACCCTCGTATTATTGGGATTATTCGCATTTGCGCAGAACACCTCACCACTAGTGGTGAAAGACTTTGTCTTGAAGTCGAATGAGATTATCGATATGGAGCAGATCCCGAAATTTAACCGCACCGACTTGGATAACAATCCGATATGTCGTATCAAGGTGAAAGCACAGGGTTTTGAGGAGGGCACACTCCAGAAATTTGTGTTTGTCCCGAAAGGCATCGAGATAACTCACTCGGTGTTCAAGGATGGCATGTGGTATCTGCATGTCTCATCAAACAAAAACGGTGAAATCACAGTGAAATATATGGGCGACTGCGTGTTCCGTCTGCCATATCAGCTTGAGCCTAAAAAGGTGTATGAACTCACTCTTGCGATGGAGACGGGTACCTTGGTTATCCGTACAATTCCTACCAATGCGGAGATTTTTATCGATAACGAGTTGGCGGGTACCGGTGAGGCAATCAAAGCTGTCTCAATAGGTGCTGAGCACCGTTATCGCGTGTCGTGTGAGGATTACTACACAAAAGAAGGTGTCATATATTTCGCACAGCGCGAGGAGAAAAGCATCAACGTGGAGTTGGAGTCTAACTTTGGCTATATATCAATAAAATCTGACCCTAGCGGTGCCGATGTGTATGTTGATAATGAGAAAGTCGGAACAACGCCGTACATGATGAAAAAGATAACCATCGGCAGCCATGTTGTTGAACTGCGTAAGATGGGCTATGAGAATTATGCCGACATGGTTGAAATCACTAGAGGTGAGATCAACAAGCAGATGGAAGAGGTGACCCTCGCTGTCGAGAGAATTGTCATGGGAACGATAGCGATATATTCTAATCCCGACGATGCGGATATCATGGTCGATGGCGACTATATGGGGCGCACTCCGCAGACTTTCGATATTAGGGCAGGAGAACACGAGGTGGCACTCTCAAAGCCAGGATATACACCTGTTTCGAAGAAGGTGTTTGTGACCGAAGGTATTACCACCAATGTGAATCTGTTCCTGCCTGTTGGACGCGATATCTATATCACTTCAGACGAAGAAGGCGACAAGATTTATGTCGATGGCGAATATGCAGGATTGAGCCCTTTGACCAAGACACTTAGCTATGGCACTCATGAGATCAAGGCGGAGCGTGGCTCGAAAACGGTGACTGAAAACATCATCGTTTCACAGAGCGGAGGCGATTCTACAGTGGAGATCTCATTCGAGATAAAAGACAGGACTTTCAAAGTCAATAAACTCAAATTCGATATGGTGGCAGTGAAAGGCGGCACGTTCACCATGGGCTGCACCAGCGAACAAGGCAACGATTGTGATGATAATGAGAAACCAGCCCATAAAGTGACGCTGACGGATTATTATATCGGAAAATATGAGATTACAGTGGAGCAGTTCGAGGAATTTGTCAATGAGACAGGCTATAAAACCGATGCCGAGAAAAACGGATGGGCTTATATGGTCAAAAGGATCGATGGTAAAGGTCAATGGACTAAGGTGAATGGGGTAAACTGGCGTTGTGATGGTAAAGGAAACTTGAGAAAGGCTAATGAGAATAATCATCCGGTGATGTATGTCAGCTGGAATGACGCCAGGGCATTCTGTAAATGGCTGAAAAACAAGACGGGACAAAACTTCCGTCTGCCGACAGAAGCCGAGTGGGAATATGCGGCAAGAGGCGGCTACAAGAGCCGTGGCTTTAAATTTGCAGGCAGTAACACCAGAGACGATGTGGACCATGACATACAATATGACAACGAGAAATCGAATACAGAGCCAGTCGGATCTAAAATACCTAACGAACTGGGTATATACAATATGACCGGTAATGTATTAGAGCTTTGCTGCGATTGGAAGGGTGATTATAGCGATGAAAGCACAATCAATCCTATTGGAGTACAGAGCGGCTCAAAGAATATTACTCGTGGTGGCGGTTATTTATATGCCGATAAGGATCATAGAGTTACCCGTCGAACAACAGAATATCCATATGTTGCAAGAATAGACAATGGCTTCCGTCTGGCCTTAAACCCTGCTGATACCATGGATATTATGGCTCATATTGAAAGTACTACTAACGGATATGTCGATTTGAATTCCTGGCCAAAAACTGTTGATATTGAAAGAAATGGCATGTATTGGGAAACCCCGGCAGTGTTAGGTCTTACGCCAGGTGCGGTATATACTTTCAATTTTTCAAGATATGGATATGAAAGTGCTACTTATGATGTGGAAGTGGCATCTAAAGATACAACAAAGCTGGAAGTCGTTTTGCTAAGACCGAATTACGAACATGCGACAATTACAAATACCAATGCCGTAAGTAAAGGTGAGTTTTCTATCGGTCAAGGATTTAAAGTTCATTTTGCAAAAGGTAATCTGCAATATAAGCCATCAACAGAAGAGTGGCGTATAGCCGAACAGCCTTGGGAAACTGTTGGTAGTAAAAACAAAAATGTCAAGAACTCTAATTATAAAGGATGGTTAGACCTGTTCCCTTGGAATGGTGCTCAATATTTGGCTGTTTGGTCGTATTCAGTTTTTCCTGATTTGGCATATTACGATTTGGGACAGAGTCCAATCAGCAATGGAGGAGGCAGAACATGGTTTACACCAAGTTCCGGAGAGTGGTATTATATTTTATTCTATAGAGAAACTAGCTCCGGTATCAGATTTACAAAAGGCAAGGTCAATGGCATCAATGGACTTATTTTGCTGCCTGATGACTGGGATGAATCAAAATACAATCTGAAAAGCACAAACGACGTGTCTGCAAAATTTAATTCAAACAAAGTGTCTTCAGGTGATTGGACAAATATATTTGAGCCTGCAGGAGCAGTTTTCCTTCCGGTAACAGGCATGCGAGACCAATTAAATGTGGCTGATGTTGATTCTTTCGGTGGTTATTATGCATCGGAAGTCCCTGCAAATCTTTGGTTTGAAGATGATAAAGTGGAAGTTATTCTGATTGAGAATAAATATACATATCTGGGGCAAAGCATCCGACTTGTTTGTCCTGTAGAATAATAATGTAAGAGAGTTTTAACTATGAGAAAATATTTTCTTTTTCTTATGACTATGGCTTTTGTGGCCACAGTTTTCGCGCAGAACAATGCCAATCGTGCTCAAGCCGATAGGATAAAAGAAAATCCTGACTATTACTGGGGCGAGAGCGGCACCTGTAAAAACTCGCGCAAAGCCGACGAGGAAGCTCTCGTTAACCTGCTCGAGAATATCGGTCGTGATAAGTCGATGACACCGCTTTATTTCCAGAATTCCGACGATGAGGATGAGCAACAGGAACGCCTGCTGAGCACTTACGCCGAGATACTGAAACGCCGCTCAGATGATATCGTCTTGTCGGATGAAAGCGGCTCGGCTAAGACATTCCGCTATATCTCCAAAGAAGATTTCAAAGGTATCTGCAAGGCTCGTGAGGTGAGCATCCTCGATTATATCAATGCAGGCATGGATGCAGAGGAACAGTATCGCTGCGGCGACGCTCTGCGTTATTATTACTGGGCTCTAATGTTGTGCCATTCACATCCCGACGGCGCGGCATTGCTGTATAAAACTGCACCGGCTTACAAATGGCTGCTGCGTCGTATCGAATTGCTGCTGAGCGATATAGTGTTCCAACCGAAAAGACAAGAAAAAGCCGACGATAACGAGTTCGTCCTCGCTGTGATGATGGACGGCACAAGCATCGACGGACTGGAATTCGTGTATAACAATGGCAACGGCACGGCTACAGGTACAGTCGTCAACGGAGTGAGTAGAATTAAACTTGTGCATCCTGACATTAACAATCTCACTTTGGTGATAAACCTTGAAAATAAAGACGTTTTGAAGTTCTACGACCCTGAAGTCTACGCCATCGTAAACGCACTCGACGAACAAGTTGAGTTCCCAAGCGCCCGCAAGGTCATCGAGCTTGATAAAGCCAAGGTTATCAAGAAAGTGGAGGAGGTGAAGAGCTATGCCGACCAGACCCTTGCAGCTGAGGCAGAGGCGTCGGAAGAGTTCTTGGCAACGGCGTCATCGACTCCTGAAGATGAGATGACAATAGCTATGCGAGCTATCAGTCAAGCTCTGTCGTCGAACAAGAGAGATGCAAGAGAGGTGCTCAACAACCTGCAGCCTTACTTTACTTACGAAGGACTTCAGATGCTCGAAAAGCTCTTGGGCTACGGCAAAAGCAGCATCATCGGAGAGCCTGAATACCGCTTCATCGATTATAACGACGAGGTGATATGCCGCTCCATCCCGATGCAGTTCGATTTCAAAAACAACGTCAGCTTCATCCGCGACATGGTGTTTCGCTTCGACAAGAAGACAAACAAGGTGAAATCTATAGCATTCCGACTCACCGATATAACCGAAAACACCATCATTACGAAGGAAAAATGGTCAAGCGAGGCACGCCTTACTTTGATCAACTTCCTCGAGGATTATCAAACCGCTTATGCCTTGCAGCGCAGGGAATATCTGCAACAAATCTTCTCTGAAAGCGCCCTCATCATCGTGGGCACAGTGCTGAAAGAGACCAAGAAAACCGATAACATCCGCCTTAATGAGAAAGTCAAAATCAAATACGATACTTTGTCGAAGAGCCAGTATCTGACGCGACTCAACAAGGTGTTCGCAAACAATGAGTTTATCAATATCCGATTCACTGAGACGTCGTTCAACACTGTTAACGGCATCACCAACGTCATTGGCGTGCAGCTGAAACAGGAGTATTTCTCAAGTGCTTACGGTGATGTGGGATATCTTTTCCTGATGGTCGATTTGCGTGGCGCTTTGCCGATTATTCACGTCAGAACATGGCAGCCGAACGAGACGCCGGTGGATGAGGTTATTGGTGCGCAATCGTTTGTATTCGATTGACGCTCACTATCTTATTTCGTACGTAAACTCGTTTCTTAGTCTGTCTTTGAAGAAAGACAAAACGATGTAGTATATCGCTATCGCGCCTATGCCGATGAGCGCGGCGAGCCATTCTTTTACCGATAAATTGCTGAGAATCACTATGATGGCAACCAATAAGAATGCTGGTATGAAATATGCGAACAGAGCAGCCTTGTTACCCTGACTGGCATTCATGGTAATCTTCACCGGCTGACCGACGATAAATTCCTTGTCTTCGGGCTTTGGCACTGTGATGCGTTTTTCCTGCATCTCCGACATTCCGCATGCCGATTTGATGCCGCATGAGCCGCACATACTCGAGCTAAGTATCTCTATTTCAATATCTTCATCGTGTATACCGACTACCACTCCAGGGTGTGAAACATGTTCTGCCATAAAAAAATATTTTTATGCAAAAATAGTAAAATAATTTGTCATTTCGACCGAAGTGGAGAAATCTTTGTATATTTGCAATCTATTGTTTTGGGTTATGAAAATTAATGTCGAAAAATATGTCAATAAAGCTATTGCGTTGAAAGACAGAATGATAGTATGGCTTAAAAGCATCTCTTTCCCTGGATTTCGCGGTAAGCCGATGTACGACGTGCTTTGGTATTTCATCAATGGCTTTTCGAAAGGATATTTGACCGACAGAGCAGCTGCTGTGGCATTTAATGTGTTTTTGGCGCTGTTTCCTGCTATCATGGTGCTGTTTACATTCATTCCGTATATGCCTTTGGAAGGCGTGCAGACGATGATAGAAGAGACAATACAACAATTTGTGCCTGAGAATATCGCCGGTAGGGTAGTTGGAACTATCAACGAGATAATGTCGCGACAGCATAACACCCTCATGTCGGTCGGTATCATCATGGCGTTTTTCTTCAGCTCTGGCGCCGTAAGAGCTTTCTTCCGAGGCTTTGATATGGGCGTGAACCACATCGGCAAACTGTCAATGATCAGGATGTATGGCGGCGGTCTGCTAACCACTCTGATTCTCGGCGCATTGCTTATCACTTCTATCGCACTGATCATCATCGGAAATGACGTCCTGCCTTGGTTTTTCAATAAGATTCATTTTTATAACGGATTTATTATCACGCTGATAGACATCGGACGCTGGCTGCTGACAATATTCGTACTGCTCGTCGCGATAGCCATCCTTTACTATTTCGGCAACCCCGACAAAGAAAGGAAATTCCGCTTGTTTACCCCTGGAACCATCATGTTTACGCTGTTATTCATCATCGGAACCATCGGATTTAACTACTATATCGTGAATTTCTCAAAATATAACGCACTCTACGGATCCATCGGCGGTCTCATCATCTTCATGTTGTGGATGTACGTGAATTGTATAATAGTCCTTATCGGTTATGAGCTTGACGCTAGTATCTTTTTGGCAGAGAAAAAGCTTATAAATGAAAAATCTAACGACTAGCAACTAACGACTAAAGACTTTTTACTATTTTTGCAAAAATTTTTAAAATGCGGAAAATTGTTTTCATAGGAAGCGGTGCTATCGCGACAGCAATAGGCGATGTCCTCGCTCAGAAAAATAAAGATGAGATATATCTGTTATCCATTGAGGATGAAGTAGTTGAGATGATTAATACAATGCATGTCAACGCTACTTATTTCCCTAAATGCAAGCTTAACGAGAATCTTAAAGCCACAAAAGATAAGAGCGTTTTGCTCGAGGCTAATGTGATTTTCCTAGCTATCCCTTCGACTGCCGTTGTTGGCTACCTCAAAGAAAACAAGGATTTTATCAATCCGACAGCTTTGTTGGTCAACCTGGCTAAAGGCTTCGGCAGCGGCGATCAGATTATCCCTGATAGCATCAAGTCGTTCATTTTCAATCCATTTATGACGCTGAAAGGACCTTCGTTTGCTCGTGAAATCATCAATCGCCAAGATACAGGATTGACAGCTGCTACGACAGATGAGGAACTTTATAAAATCATCACCGATGTCTTTGACGACACCATGATTCGCACTGATTTCACTACTGATGTAACCGGCGTTGAATATGCCTCAATTTTGAAGAATATTTACGCTATCGTAATAGGAATGGTCGACGCTAACTTCGACTCGGCAAACCTCCGTTCCATCGTTATAACCAAGGCTCTCAACGAGATGCGTCGCCTGATAATCACTTTCGGTGGCGAAAACAGCACCATGTACCATTATTGCGGCTTCGGCGACTTCTCGCTAACGGCACTCAATGATATGAGCCGCAACCGCACGCTCGGACTGCTCATCGGAAAGGGATTCTTCAATAACTGTATGTCCGACAGCGTGGTTCTTGAAGGCCGCATTGCAGTAGATGTTTTTTACAAGAAACTGATTGATAATCAGATTGATATGACCGACTATCCTCTGATGAGTGAACTGTATCATGTGTTAAACGACCCTAATTATCCGACACGTAACTTCATTAAGAACATCCTGAAAAACTGATGGGAATAGTAGTTAGACAGAGCATTAAAGGCACGATAATGAACTACCTCGGCGTGGCCGTGGGGTTCATTACCACTTTTTTCGTGATGACTAAATATCTCACACAGGAAGAGGTGGGTTTGACTCGTGTAATGGCTGATGCCGCCTTGCTTTTGTCGGGTCTCGCTGCTATGGGTACAAATACCTCGGCGATGCGCTATTACCCTTATTTTAAAGACAAAAAAAGTCGCGATCATGGTTTCTTTGGCTGGACATTAATAGTCCCTGCTATCGGATTCATCATCTTTACAACATTGTTTTTTGTTTTTAAAGACTTCATAATCAATAAGTTTGCTGACGAGTCGCCGTTATTTGTCGACTATATGTATCTCGTCATTCCGATGGCGTTTTTCATGATGTACATGACGGTGTTCGAAACCAACGCCAACCTGCTGATGCGCATTGTCATACCGAAATTCGTGCGCGAAGTGGGAGTGAGGCTGATAACACTCGGCGATTACATATTGTACATCACCGGTGTCATCAGTTTAGACGGCATGGTGATTGGACTTTGCTTGGCATATCTTATTGCTACTTTATTGAATATCATATACTTACTTTGCTTGTCAAAGATAAGTTTCAAGATAGAGCCTGGTCATGTTACGCATTGGTTGCGTAAAGATTTTATGTTTTACACTCTGTTTCTAACCGTTGCGGCTGTGGTTGGAAATATCATCCCAAGCATCAATACGTTTTTCATCTCTGCCCAGATGGGACTGGCGATTACAGGTATTTACACCATCGCTTCATATATGGCGAATCTAGTCGAGATGCCATATCGTTCGGTGGCCGCGATATCACGTCCAATCATTTCACAGGCGATGAAAGACAATGATACTCAACGAGCTACAGAGATGTGCAAGAGCGTCTCGCTGCATCAACTGATAGCTGGCGCGTTCGTATTTTTCATCATATGGATCAATATAGATTTGTTTTTTGAGTTGTTGCCTAACGGCGAAAAATATGCCGACGGCAAGTGGGTTTTCTTCCTGCTTGGCCTCGCAAAACTTGTGAATTCATCAATGAATATTGGCGCTACAGTGCTGAGTTATTCGAAATGGTATTACCTGCAACTGATATTTACCGCGATTTTGACAATAAGTGCAATCATTTTGAATAATAAACTGATTCCGATTTGGGGTATGACAGGAGCGGCTTGGTCGTCAATAATCTCGTTCTCAGTCTACTATCTGCTCCTGCTTTCAATGATTATGTGGAAGACAAAAATCTCACCATTCTCATGGAAAGAATTAGTCGTTGTCGGTATCATTCTTTTGCTTTTTGTATTAAATTGGTTATCAGTTAATTATATATCACAATCTATAATTGACTTTAATGGGTGTGGGGTCGTTTTGAAGATAGTTGAGGCTATGTTGAGAACCGGAATTTTGGTGATTTTAGGTTTAGGAATCATTTACAAAACAAAGATTTCAAAGGAAATTAACGAAATTATTAATAAAATTGTAGGAACGGACAGCGTCCGTTCGTGACGTATGAAAAAATTATTATCATCGATAGTGTTGTGTTGCCTTGCGATTACAGCGTTTTCGCAGGTAAAAGGTGTTGTCAAAGACAGCAATGGAAACACATTGATAGGCGCTAATGTGGTTTGGAAAGGCACCAATATCGGCACAACAACAGATGGTGACGGTAAATTCGTTTTAGAGCCGCAACCGTCTGTAAATGAATTAGTTACTACATATATCGGCTACGCTAACGACACTACACAATGGAATGGTACTGCTTTTGTAGAGATTACAATGAAAAGCGAGGAGGTTAATCTTGACGATGTAGTAGTTAAATCGCAGAGACCTGGTCGTATGAAGGCAAAAGGTGCAGAAAACATTGAAATCACAACAAGCACTGAGTTGTGTCGAGCTGCTTGCTGCAATCTTGGTGAGAGTTTCTCTACTAACCCTTCTGTTGATGTGGAATACAGCGATGCCGCTACAGGTGCCAAACAGATTAAACTTCTTGGATTATCAGGAAGTTACGTTCAGATGTTGACTGAAAACGTGCCTGCTTTCAGAGGAGCAGCAGCTCCGTTTTCACTAGGATACATCCCAGGTACTTGGATGCACTCTATTCAAGTATCTAAAGGCGCTGCTACAGTGAAAAACGGCTACGAGTCGATAACCGGACAGATTAACGTGGAATATCTGAAACCGCAGCTGGATGAGGAACTCGACGTAAACTTTTTCATAGATAGCCATCTGAAAATGGAGGCAAATATTGAAGGTAATTATCACTTCAACGACGCTCTAAGTACCGGATTATTAGCGCATTACGAAAATATGTGGATGGAGCACGACGGTAATGGCGACGGCTTTATGGACATGCCTAAGGTGCAACAATACGACTTCATGAACCGCTGGATGTATAAGAAAGACTATTACATCATGCAGGCTTACGTTAAAGCTCTGAAAGAGGATAGAAATGGGGGTCAGGTCGAAAATGCGCATAATCATTCAAAAAGCGATGATAATCAACGATATAAGATCAATATCGGCTCGGAACGTTATGAGGGCGTCTTGAAAAACGCATATATTTTTGATGAGATTCACAACACTAACGTCGCATTGATTTTGTCGGGTTCTATTCACAAAATGAATTCGTTATATGGATTTAAGACGTACGATGTGAACAATAACAATGCCTATGCTCAGCTTATGTTTGAGACAGAATTCACGCCAAGTCACAGTATATCAACGGGTTTGTCGTTCAATCACGACTGTTTTGATGAACGTTGGAAGTTGGAATATATGCCAAATCTTGTAAATGCTCCAGATGAAAATATTGGTGGAGCCTATGCACAATACACCTTCAATTATGACGATAAACTTGTCTTTATGGCTGGTTTTAGAGGCGATTACAGCGATTTATACGGCACTTTCTTTACTCCTCGTGCTCACGTAAAATGGGCGGTTGGCGACCTTTTAAAACTGCGCTTTTCAGCAGGAAAAGGCTACCATACACCACGTCCAATGCTCGATTATCACACACATTTGGCAAGCAATCGCGATATTATCGTCGATAAAGACCTGAAGCAGGAAGAGGCTTGGAACTATGGCACGACAGCGTCATTTGATATTGATATTCTTGAAAAGTGCTTGATTATCAATTTAGAATATTATTACACCAACTTCAATAGCCAGGTGGTCGCCGACTTCGATAGCGATGTCCA
Organism: Bacteroidales bacterium; assembly: GCA_017549705.1. Classification (GTDB taxonomy): domain Bacteria; phylum Bacteroidota; class Bacteroidia; order Bacteroidales; family F082; genus Limimorpha. The sequence continues at coordinate 28,178 of JAFYNO010000070.1, forward strand.
TAAGTTACATTTTTATAACCTTGACGGAATATCGTATTCACACACCTTCCAAATCGACGCGACATACCCATTTTTCGAAGGATTCTCACTGCTTGGCGCATTCAGATATAACGATGTGAAGACCACTATTAACGGGCTTTTGCGCGAGAAACCGTTGAGCAGTCGCTATAAAGGATTGGTTACAGCTACTTACAAAACACCTCTTGAGATATGGCAGTTTGATGTAACTTTACAAATCAACGGTGCTGGCCGTCTGCCAGACGGATTTGGTACCTTTGACGCTTATCCGATACTTAACGCTCAGATACTCAAATGGTTCCGCTGGGGAAATATCTATATCGGAGGTGAAAACCTGACCAATTACAAGCAGAAAAACCCGATTATCGGCTATGATGATCCTTGGGGCAACAACTTTGATGCTACAATGATTTACGGTCCAATCGACGGCATCATGTTCTACGCAGGAATAAAATGGAGATTAGAAAAGTATTAATATCATGAAAAAGCTTATTTTATTAACATTTGCACTGTTTTTAGCAGTTTTGACGCAAGCTCAGTCAATCAAGGAAGTCGTATTTACTACCGAACCTGATATTCATTGCGAAAGTTGCGTAAACAAAATCAAGAATAACCTTCGTTTTGAGAAAGGAGTGAAGGCTATCAACCCCGATTTGCAAACAAAACTCGTTACTATTCAATACGATAGTGAGAAAACCAACCCTGAAAATCTGATTAAGGCCTTCGCCAAAATCAAATATAAAGCCATAGTCGTCGAACCTGATTATAAGGATAAGAAGGATAAAGAGGATAAGAAGGATAAACAATGAAAGTAATTGTTGTCGGGACAGCTCATCCTTACCGTGGAGGCATAGCTGCTTTCACCGACAGACTCGCCACTGAGTTTGTCAAGGAAGGTGTTGATATTGAAGTGGTTACATTCAAACTTCAGTATCCGTCCTTCCTGTTTCCTGGTAAGACGCAGTTTTCCGACGCTAAGGCTCCTGAAGACTTACCTATTGAGCGTAAAGTAAACAGTATCAATCCATTAAACTGGATTAAAGTGGGGAATGAGATTCGTAAAAAGAATCCTGATCTTGTGATCTTCACCTACTGGATGTCGTTCTTCGCACCTTGTTTCGGTAAGATTGCCAGAGTGATAAAGAGAAACCGTCAGACTAAGTGTATCGGATTGATACACAATATGATACCACACGAGAAGTCGCTTCTCGATAAGCTGTTGCCGCCTTATTTCATTAAATCAATGGATGGCTTTGTGGCGCTCTCCAAATCTGTGCTTGATGACGTAAAATCGCTTGATAATCAAGAAAAACCGAAGTGTTTCGTGCCGCATCCGTTGTATGACCATTTCGGTGAGATAATGGAAAGAGATGAAGCAATTAAGCATCTAAATCTTGATGCGAATTATCATTATATGCTTTTCTTCGGACTCGTTCGCGCCTACAAAGGTCTCGACCTCTTGATTGACGCTTTTGCTAATGATAGGCTTAGAAATTATCCTGTCAAGGTGATTGTCGCTGGCGAGTTCTATGACGATCCAAAACCATATTTTGAACAGATTGAAAAGCTTGGTTTACAAGATAATATAATTATTGTAAACCAATATATTAGTGATGAAGATGTAAAGTATTACTTTAATGCCTCTGATATAGTCGTTCAGCCTTATAAATCGGCCACACAGAGTGGTGTTACACAGGTTGCATATCACTTTGAAAAGCCGATGCTTGTGACCAACGTTGGAGGCCTTGGTGAGATTATTCCGAATGGAAAAGTCGGGTATGTGGTTGAACCTAATCCATCGTCAATCGCTGATGCTTTGGTCGATTTTTATGAAAATGGACGATATAATGCTTTTGTAAAAGGCGTTAAAGAGGAAAAAATGAAATACCAATGGTCGAATATGACCGATGCAATTAAACAATTGTTATGAAGAAGTTAATAGCTTTATTTACAAAGATATTTCCACGTCAGACGCTGATACGCTTTAGTGGACTGTTCAGTTTCCTGATTCGACCGTTTTATATTGGCAATAAAGTGGAGTGCCCGGTATGTGGAAAACACTTCCGCAAATTCCTTCCTTACGGCTATGGAAAGGCTATGGATAACCGTTTGTGTCCTAATTGCTTATCACTTGAACGTCATAGACTTATATGGCTTTATTTAAAGCAACGCTCTAAGTTCTTTGAAGCCCCTCTGAAGGTGCTGCATTTTGCTCCAGAACAGCCTTTTCTGAAACGTTTTAAAGCCCTCAAAAACCTCGATTACACTACTGCGGATATCGACTCTCCGATAGCTGATTTGCATCTCGATGTTACAAATATCGACCTCCCAGACAACCAATATGATGTGGTTATTTGCAACCATGTTTTGGAACACGTCAACGATGTGAATAAAGCTTTTTCGGAAATAAAACGCATTCTAAAACCTGGTGGCTGGGCAATTCTGATGGTTCCTATCAATCCTAATGTTGATACTTGGGAAGACCCTTCAATCATCGATCCTGAAGAAAGAAAACGCTGTTTCGGTCAGTACGACCACGTCCGCCAATTTGGCCGTGACTATGCACAAGTGCTTGAAAACGCAGGCTTTACCGTTGATGCCGACAACCTGTATTACGATTTGACCGAAGAACAACGCCAGCGAATGCGATTGGCAAGACCTGGAGAGGAGTTGATTTACAGAGTGATAAAAAAGTAATTAGCCATTAGCAGTTAGCCATTAGCCATTAGAAAAATTCTTCTAACGACTAATGGCTAATACCTAATGGCTAATACCTAATGGCTAATAGCTATTATTTCGCCAAGAAAGGATATCCGTATTCCGTTGCCGGCACGAATGTTTCCTTGATTGCGCGTGGGTTCGTCCAGCGGATGAGGTTCCACAGACCACCAGCCTTGTCGTTGGTGCCTGATGCGCGTGAGCCGCCGAATGGCTGGCATCCCACAACAGCGCCCGTTGGCTTGTCGTTGATGTAGAAGTTACCTGCAGCATATTTCAGCTTCTGATCTGCGAGCTGACGTGCCTTGAAGTCGTTGACGAAGATAGCTCCTGTCAATGCGTAAGGTGATGTAGTGTCGCAAAGTTCCAGTGTTTCCTCATATTTCTTGTCGTCGTAGACGTAGATCGTGATGATAGGTCCGAAGATTTCCTGAGCCATCGACTCGTAGTTCGGCACCTTGGCGAGGATGACGGTTGGCTCGACGAAGTAACCGACGCTCTTGTCGCACTTGCCACCGAACACAATCTCAGCGTCTTTGCTGGCTTTTGCTCTGTCGATGTAGCCCTTGCAGTTGTCGAACGAAGCCTCATCGATGACTGCGTTGACGTAGTTGGTGAAGTCTGTCACATCGCCCATCTTGATGGTGCTGAGCATGTCGCCGACAATCTGTTTCACTTCGTTCCACATCGATGCAGGGATGTAAGCGCGTGATGCTGCTGAGCATTTCTGACCTTGATATTCGAAGGCACCGCGGACGATAGCGCATGCCACCTCGCGTGGATTTGCTGAGCTGTGAGCGAAGATGAAGTCTTTACCGCCTGTCTCACCGACGAGACGTGGATATGATTTGTAATTGGCTATATTGACGCCTACGCCCTTCCATAAGCCCTGGAATGTAGCTGTTGAACCGGTGAAGTGGATACCGGCGAGGTTCGGGTTGTTCAAAGCAACGCCGCCAATCAAAGAACCCTTGCCTGGCAGGAAGTTAACGACGCCAGCCGGAAGACCAGCTTCCATTGCGATCTGCATGATATGATAGTTCGAAAGCAATGCTGTTGTTGATGGTTTCCAGATTGTGGTGTTACCCATCAAAGCTGGTGTCATGTTTAAGTTCGAAGCGATTGATGTGAAGTTGAACGGAGTCACAGCCATGATGAAGCCTTCGAGTGGACGGTATTCAACGCGGTTGAGCTGATCTGGACTCGATGCTGGCTGCTCTGAATAGAGGTTGCCTGCATAGTAGTTGTTGAAACGATAGAAGTCGATGGTTTCGCAAGCAGAGTCGATTTCAGCCTGGAAGCAGTTCTTTGACTGGCCGAGCATACATGCTGCGTTGATGCGTGCACGATACTTGGTTGCCAGCATCTGACCGATACGTGCCATGATAGAAGCTCTCTCGATCCATGGAGTGTTTTCCCAGTCTTTCTTGGCTTTCAGAGCGGCTTCGATAGCCATGTTGACCTCTTTTTCGCCAACTTTATGGTATTTTGCAATCACATGCTTGTGGTTGTGTGGCATCACCACTTCGCCCATGTCGCCGGTGCGGATTTCCTTACCACCAATGATGATTGGGATTTCCACGACTTCCTTCGATTGTTTTTCGAGTTCTTTCTCCAAAGCGACGCGCTCAGGGCTGCCCGGTCTGTATTCTTTCACAGGCTCGTTAGCAGGATGTGCAAATTGAAATAATGCGTTATTCATGAGTTAATTATTTAATGGTTAGTAATTTTCAACATTTTGAATTGCAAATTTAGAAATATTTTTGAAAAATTATACTGAATTATTAATATTTTTGCAAAAAATTATCATGAAAGCAAACGATATCAGCAAAACTACGATTTCCGAGGCTACGAGCCGCAACTGGAAACGTCTGCATTCCAACGGCAGCGGTCGACTGATGTCGCGTGCAAACAAGCAGCTCTCAACGAAAACGATTGTACCGATTGAATATTTCTTAAACAAAGAGAATGTTGCTGATATTCAACGGTTTGTGAACTATTGTAAGGAGCAGAATTATTCAGTTGAGGAAGTAATTTATTCAGTGGGAGTGAGGCTTCTGAAAGAAGCCGAACTCCTTGAAAAAGAGCATGTGGCGGCAACCTTAAAGTCTTTAACGCCATTAATGCCCTTAACGCCATTAAGGCTGCCGCCACTCCCTTCAGATGAAATCGATTTCCTCGGTCTCCTTTATCAATGCTTCCTCCTTGAAGGCGAAAAAAACCGCAAAGGATCTTACTACACTCCTTTTGAAGTTGCCCGTAACATGACGAAAAAACTGGATTTTTCAAAAGGTCAGACCTTTTTCGATCCTTGTTGCGGCTCTGGAGCTTTCATTTTAGCTCTCGAAGGTGTAAAACCATCTCAAATTTTCGGTTGCGACAACGATCCAATAGCAGTGATGATAGCAAAAATCAATCTTTTGCTGAAATTCCCTAATGAAGAGTTTGAACCGCAAATTTATTGCTGCGATTACCTTAACGCCATTAATGCCGTTAACGCCCTTAAAGGCCTTAAGGCAAATTACATCATCAGCAACCCTCCATGGGGCGCCGTCATCTATGATAAATCCGGCAATCCCATTTCCACCAAAGAAAGCTTCTCCTTCTTCTTCGAAAAAGCATTCAATCAGCTTGAAAATGAGGGTGTTATAAGGTTTTTATTGCCAGAATCGGTTCTGAATGTTAAAACACACCGCAATTTCCGAAAATTCTTGCTTGAAAACACTGATATTCAGTCGATTACAAGGTATCCAGGAACTTTCTCTGGGGTTCAGACAAAATATATTGATGTTCAATGTACTTGTCATTTCGACCGAAGCGAAACGGAGTGTAGCGAAGTGGAGAAATCCTCTTTTAATGAAATCACTGTAAAGGATTTCTCGACTTCGCTCGAAATGACAACTTGCATGTCTCGTTGTATTTCTAAACAGTGTTTCTATCTCACTAAAAACCTGAATTTCAATCTGTTATCTGATTCTGATCTCGAAAAAGTGCAGAAAATTCTTGCAAAAGGGAAGTACACTTTGAAAGATAGCACATGGGCACTGGGAGTCATTACTGGAGACAACAAAAACAAAGTAAAAACTAAGCGGGGCAGGGGAATGGAAGCGATTTACACCGGTAAAGAGATTGAAGCTTATACCTTGAAGAAACCTCGTAAGTTTATAAAATACGAACGCTCTGATTTTCAACAGGTTGCAAAAGATGAAATATATCGTGCCGACGAGAAATTAGTCTATAAATTTATCTCGAAAAACCTCGTTTTTGCTTACGATAACAGTAAAAGCTTGTTCCTTAACAGCGCCAACATCCTCATTCCTCGCATTCCAGGAATGTCAATAAAGACTGTGCTTGCCTTCCTCAACAGCGAACTGTTTAAATACCTTTATAAATCGCTCTTCGGTGAGATAAAAATTCTCAAAGGAAACCTAATGGAACTGCCTTTTCCTGAGATTTCAGCTGAGACTGATAAAATACTTTCAAACCTTGTTGATGAAGTGCTGAAAGGAAATAAAGAGGCTTTGCAACTTATTGATAATGAAATTGATACGGTTTTGGGCATTAATCACCCATAAAGCGGCACCATTAAAGGCCTTAACGCCCTTAATGCCATTAATGCCCTTAAGGCAGCCGCTTAAGGTGTTTAAGGCATTATTCTCTTAATTGTCCCCAAGAAGTGTGTATGCTTTCCCAATTCCTTATTAAATATTCCGGTTTGATCTAACGAGTCAATCCGCACTTTTCCTGAAGCATGAATGATTTTTTCGTTGTCTAAAATGATTCCGACATGTACGATGTGATGCTCTTCGTTTTCAAAGAAAGCAAGATCGCCAGGCTTTGCCTCCGTCAGGAAATACACGTCTTCACCGCATTCCACCTGTTGCGAGGCATCGCGAGGTAGTTTGATTCCGACGGTTTTTGCACAGAGCTGCACGAATGCTGAGCAGTCGATACCGAAAACAGTTCTGCCACCCCAACGATATGGCACATCAAGAAGCTTTAATGCGTTGTTAATGAAGCTGTTAGCCTCAATGCAACACTTGTCTTTTGAATAAATAGTCGTTCCAAAAGTCAAAATCTTGGAATCATATAACTCGACTGGATTATTGACCGCATAGCAATCGCTAGAGGCTAATGCTTTGTGTGCATCTTCTTGAATATCAAAGTGTTGCAGACTTCTTATCCATCCTTCATAGCCGTCATATTCCATCTTGATATAAAGCCAGTTGCCGTTCGTCTCCAATACTTCATAAAGATCGTTAAACAGTAATTCAGTCACCAGTTCACTTTCGTGATGCGGCTCTTTTCTTACAGGTATTGCCGATAAAGTGCAGATTCCAAACATAATTGTAACTTTTTTTGCAAATTTATAAAAAAGTTTTGTACTTTTACAAGTTAATTTAAATGCAAGTGTAAAAATTTGCTGCTGTTTGTAAATTGTTGATTATGAGTAAGATAAAAAATATAGTTGAAAAGATTCGCCATTCTTATTACAATATAATAAAGGTAATGGCTTTTATCTTGACGCTTGTCATTGTAGTGCTGATGATGCCGCGAAACGTCAAGTTTAAGTATGAATACCAGAAAATGCGCCCGTGGCCGCACGAGAGTTTGTATGCACCATTCAATTTCCCGATTTATAAATCAGATGATGAGGTGAGAAAGGAAAAAGAAGAAGCATTGAAGAACATCGAACCGATATTCATATACGATGCTTTGGGCACGGAAACAAGTCGTGAAAAGTTGCTGCAAGACTTTGATGCTCAATGGAATGACTCTTTAGGTGATCGTAATTATTACGAGAATATGACTCTGAGCATTTACGACCATATTGAAAATGTCGGCATTGTTGCGAAAAACATCTGGACTACAAATTTCAAAGGCGACGAGGTGGTTGTTGTGGTGAGAAACAAAGTGCAGACTAAATGCCATTATGAGGATTTGAACACTATGGCGACGGCTTCTGCATATATCCAAAGTCAAATCGGAAGCATCTCTGATTATAATACTATGCAATTGATTAACAATCTGTTACATAGCTCTTTGCGTACTAATGTTATGTTTTCGGAGAACATGACAAAACAGGCAGAGAAGAATGCTGTCGACAACATTATGCTGACGTTTGGCATGGTGCAGAAAGATGAGCTTATTATCATGGAAGGAGAGATGGTAACAGAAGATAAATATCAGATTATCAGCTCGTTACAGCGAGAATACGCCGATATTACAGCTAAAAATTTCTTCAGCAGAAATTATATGTTATATGGCCAGCTGTTGTTGGTAGGAATGATGTTCGTGGCTTTGTATCTGATACTTAGAATGTTACGTCCGGATGTCTTCGAGCACTTGCGTTACATAAACCTCATTTTGTTGCTGATGTTATTGACGATAGTGCCTTCGTTCCTGCTTGTTAAATTCGCACCATCGATGATTTATATCATGCCGGTTGCCATTATGGCTATGCTTTTGATGACATTCTTCGACGCCCGTATAGCCATGATTGTACAGATTGTGACATTGATTATCATAAGCTTGGCTGTGCCTAATCCGTTCCAATATTTCTTCGTTCAATTACTGGTGTCGTTCGTCGCGATTTTCAGCATGACAAAACGCATGCGACGCTCAAGTTATTTCGGCACTTCTTTGGCGGTGTTTGCCATTTACGTCATTGTATATTTTGGAATGATGCTGATATTCGACGGCGGTTTCGATTCGTTTAACTGGCGTTTTATCGCTATCTTCGCTGGCGATGCGTTCTTGACAATGTTGGCACTACCGTTAGCCTTCCTTTTCGAGAGAATATTCGGATTTGTCACCGATCTTTCTTTGCTTGAATTAAGCAATACCAATAGCCCTCTGTTGCGTAAATTGGCATCGGAAGCTCCTGGAACCTTCCAGCATGTGATGCAGGTGGCCGACCTTTGCGAAGAAGTGATTTACAATATAGGTGGTAATGCTTTGCTCGTGCGTACAGGAGCAATGTATCACGATATCGGAAAAACTCGCAATCCTTTCTATTTTATTGAAAATCAAAATGGTAAATATAATCCGCATGACGATGTGTCATATACGGAGAGTGCACAAATCATTATCAGCCACGTAATTGATGGTATCGAAATATGCCGCGAATATCATATTCCGGAGCAGATTATCGATTTTGTAAGAACGCACCATGGAACTCGCCGTACAGAATATTTTTATCAGATGGAACTGCGCGAAAACCCTGATGGCGTTGATGAACGCGACTTCTGTTATCATGGACCGGTGCCGTTCTCGAAGGAGACAGCCGTACTGATGATGTGCGACGCTGTTGAGGCCGCATCACGAAGCATGAAAGATAAAACCGAAGAGTCGCTTAGCAAACTCGTCGACAATATCATCGACGGTCAAATGAAAGCCAACCAGTTCGACAACACTAACATTACCTTCCACGACATTAACATTACAAAGAAAGTGTTGAAAAAGAAGCTGATGAGCATTTATCACGTTAGAATAGCGTATCCGGATTAATTATAGATTTATCATGAAAAGATTATTGCTTATAACAATCATTTCCGTTGCATTGTTATCTTGCGGCAGCTCGGAAAATAAAAACAAGGATGCCAACAAGAATGAAGCAACGACGTCAGAATCAATAAATAACGAAAAGTCTTACGTAAAAGTGATGTCATATAATGACTTCATCAAGAACGTTTGGGATTTTGAGGTAAATGCCACTGAGTTCGTATTCAAAGGCAACAAACCTTGTGTGATTGATTTCTACGCCACTTGGTGTGGTCCTTGCAAAATGGTTGCTCCTATTATCGAAAAACTGGCCAAAGAATACGACGGTAAAGTCGATTTCTACAAAGTGGATTGTGATAATGAGATGAAACTTGCCAGCATTATGCAAGTCAGGAATATACCGATGGTTTTCTTTATGAAAAACGGTGCTCAGCCAGAGAAATCTGTGGGAGCAAAAGATGAGGCATTTTTCCGTTCACATGTCAACAAACTGTTAAGTGAATAATATATTTCCGACATCTTATCTCCCTGACATTCAGTATGTTACGCTGTTTTTGAAAAATGAGGCGCCCAAGATTGAATTGTATGAGACTTATCAAAAACAATCGTGTCGCACTCGCTGTAATGTTATGACTGCCAATGGCTTACAGATATTGACTGTCCCTATCGTTAAAACAAACGGCAATCACACTTTAACCAAAGACATAGCGATAAGCTATAAAGAACCTTGGCAGCAGATTCACCAGCGTTGTTTGGAGGCCGCATACCGCAAAACACCTTATTTTGAGTACTATTTTCCGTATCTCGAGAAGGCTTTTTCGACCCGATTCGACAGGCTCGTTGATTTGAATGAGTTTTGTCTGAAGTTTATTCTTAAAACATTGAAAGTCAATAAAGAAATAGTCTATACAGAAGATTTTGAACCTATTTCAGATACAGAAGATTATCGTGTTAAGCTTTCAAAATGGTCGCCTGAAATGACGAGTTTTCCTAAATACTATCAGGTTTTTGAAGACAGACAGCCGTTTGTCTCGAATTTGTCGATTATCGACATCATTTTCAACGAAGGCCCAGAAGCGATTAACTACCTCAGCGTCATTTCGAGCGCAGTCGAGAAATCTACTGCAAACTGAGTCGGAGATTTCTCCATTTCGTTTCACTTCAGTCGAAATGACGTTTTTTTTGTACATTATATTAATTTTTGTATATTTGCAAATTGTAATTATTCGAAATTTCAACATAAAAATCTAAATAAAATGGCAAGAAAACTTGAAAAGAAAGACTTATTGAAGAATGTCGTGAAGCACATCGACATCAAGAAGTACGACTCAACAGAAATCATCGACGCAATGCGCAATATGTCGTTCACATCACGCGACACAGCCCGCGCCGCCGACATCTACATGATGATGGTGAAAGAGAAAAACTGCACCAACATCCTTACATTGGCAGGCTCAACCTCAGCAGCAGGCTGTATGCAGGTTTACGTCGACATGGTTCGCAATAAAATGATTGACGTTGTCGTTTCTACAGGCGCTTCAGTTATCGATATGGACCTCTTCGAAGCCCTCGGTTTTAAACACTATATCGGCGAAAAAGAGAACATCATCCCTGACACAAAGCTTCGTGAGCTCTACATCGACCGTATCTATGATACATTCATCGATGAGGAACAGCTTCAGGTGTGCGACCACGCCACATATGAGGTTGCCAACATCCTTGAGCCACGTCCATATTCATCACGCGAGTTCTTGTGGAACCTTGGAAAATGGCTGCATGAAGGCCATGGTGTGAAGAAAGACAGCCTTATCCAGACATGCTATGAGTGCGGTGTCCCGATGTTCTGCCCGGCATTCTCCGATTCTTCAGCAGGTTTTGGTATAGGTCTTCATCAGTGGGAGCGCAAGAAAGCCGGCAAGCCATATGTGAGCATCGACTCAGTGGCCGACTTCCTCGAGCTGACAGAAATCAAGATGGCTGCTCCACAAACAGGTTTGTTTATGGTCGGTGGCGGCACTCCTAAGAACTTCGCTCAGGACACAGTCGTCTGCGCTGAAATCCTCGGTCACGAGGTGCCAATGCACAAATACGCTATCCAAATCACAGTTGCTGACGTCCGCGATGGCGCCTGCTCATCATCGACATTGCTCGAAGCTGGTTCGTGGGGCAAGGTCAGCGAGAAGCTCCAGCAGATGGTCTACGCCGAAGGTACAACCGTCATCCCGATGATTGCATCTTACGTGTACCACAACGGACCATGGAAGAGACGTGAATATAAGAACTGGCAAAATATTTATAAGAATAAATAATGTTAATAACTAACATTAAAGAACTTTGCGGCATCGTGGAGGACGGCAGCTTATGGAAAGCCGGCTCTGCGATGTCGGACGTTAAGCGCA
>JAFYNO010000071.1 GCA_017549705.1 Bacteroidales bacterium
CAGCTCTACCGCGACCTCAACGCCGTGACACATCGCGACAGCGCAGAATCAGTGCATCTCACAAGATTCCCGAAGGCGAACGAGAAGTTCATCGACAAAAAACTCGAGGAACGCATGGAGATGGCACAACTCGTAGCATCAATGGTGCTTTCACTCAGAAAGAAAGCCAACATCCGCGTGCGTCAGCCATTGTCAAGAATCATGATTCCGGTGCTGAGCGATGAGATGAAGCAGCAGCTTGAAAAGGTTGAAGGCCTTATCCTTTCGGAAGTCAACGTGAAGAAGGTGGAATATCTCACAGGCGAACTCAACATTTTGGTGAAGAAAGTCAGACCAAACTTCGCATCGCTGAAGACACGTTACGCCAAGCTGATGGGACAGCTCACGAAGTATTTCAACACAATGAGTCAGGAAGACATCCGCAACTTCGAGAAGAACGGCGGAGCAAACATCACCGTTGAAGGTCAGGAAGTTAACCTGATTTTGGAAGACGCGCTCATCACCACGGAGGATATTCCAGGCTGGACAGTGACGACACAGGACAACATGACCGTCGCCCTCGACATCACCATCTCGCAAGAGTTGTTTGAGGAAGGTCTCGCAAGAGAAATCATCAACCGTGTGCAGAACATGAGAAAAGACAGCGGACTCGAGGTCACCGACAAGATTATCTTGACGATTGAAAAGAACGCCGACATCATGAAGCCTGTGGAGCGTTTCGGAGAATACATCTGCTCGGAGACCTTGGCGACACTCAAGATGGTCGATAAGCTTGAAGGCGTTGAGCCTCAGGAACTTGTGGATAAAATCTCAGCAAAAATTACGATAAAGAAAGCATAACTAATTATTACAATATGGAAGAAACAGTCAACACATCAGAAAAGACCAGATATTCTGACGAAGAACTGGCTGAATTTAAGGAATTGATACTGGACCGTTTGGCTCAGGCTCGCAAGGACCTTGCATTATTACAGGAAAACGTTGCCAGTGGCAGCGACTCTGACGACACAGCACCTACATTCAAGATTTTGGAAGAAGGCGCAGCTGTCTTGTCGAAAGAGGAAAACAGCGCATTGGCAGTACGTCAGGCGAAGTACATCAAAAACCTCGAGAATGCCTTGATTCGCATCGAGAACAAGACTTACGGCATCTGCCGCGTGACAGGCAAGCTCATACCTAAAGAGCGTCTGTACGCAGTGCCGCACGCCACTCTCAGCATCGAAGCCAAGATGAATCAGAATAAGAAGAAATGAAAAAACCTCTGATTGTCATTTTTTTGGTTCTTTTGCTTGACCAGTTTTCGAAAATTCTGGTCAAGACAACGATGGCAATCGGAGAAGCCATTCCCGTTCTTGGGAAATGGTTTTATATTCTGTTCATTGAGAACAACGGCATGGCGTTCGGATGGGAGATCTCAGGGGCACAATGGGGTAAGATTTTCCTTAGCCTCTTCCGCATCGCAGCGGTGATTTTCCTGTTCTGGCTGCTCTTTAAATTGGTGAAGAAAAACGTGAAGTTTGGCCCGTTATTTGGCATCGCCCTCATCATAGCAGGTGCGCTGGGCAACATCATCGATGGCATGTTTTACGGCCTGATATTCGACTACGCAGGCTTCATGCAAGGGAAAGTTGTTGATATGCTGTATTTCCCGCTTTTCACCTTCCCGGAATGGGTGCCGTTCTTCGGCGGAGAGATATTTTTCAGCCCGGTGTTCAATATCGCCGACAGCGCTATCACCATCGGGATTTTTTACCTGATAATATTCCAATGGAGTTTTATCAGAAATTTTGAATCAATCATAGGAGTTGAAAAACAAGATGGAGAAAGAGATTAAAGGTCACATTGTACAGATCATCGGACCCGTCATCGACGTCGCTTTTGAAGATGAGAAACATCTTCCAAACCTCTTGGATGCACTTGAGATTACCCGTGAAAACGGTGACAAGCTCATCACCGAAGTGCAGCAGGATATCGGAGAGAACACCATGCGTACTATCGCTATGGACTCGACCGATGGCTTGCGTCGCGGCATGGAGGTGCGCAGCCTTGGACATCCTATCACCATGCCTACAGGCGACCAGGTGAAAGGACGTCTGTTTAACGTCATCGGCGACAGCATCGACGGCCTCAAGCCGATGAACCCAGGCAAGCGCAACAGCATCCACCGTGACCCTCCGAAGTTTGAGAACCTCTCGACAAAACAGGAGATTCTGTTCACAGGTATCAAAGTTATCGACCTCATCGAGCCTTATGCAAAGGGCGGTAAGATTGGTCTGTTTGGTGGCGCCGGCGTCGGTAAGACCGTGCTTATCATGGAACTCATCAATAACATCGCGAAGCTATATTCTGGTATGACAGTGTTTGCTGGCGTTGGCGAGCGTACCCGTGAAGGCAACGACCTTCTCCGTGATATGATTGAGGCTGGCGTTATCAAATACGGAAAAGAGTTCCAGGAAGAGATGGCAAAAGGCAACTGGCCGCTTGATAAAGTGGACTATGAAGAACTCGGAAAATCGCAGGCTACGCTGGTGTTCGGACAGATGAACGAACCGCCTGGAGCACGTGCAAGAGTGGCTTTGTCAGGACTTTCAATGGCTGAATATTTCCGTGACGGTGACGGTGAGACAGCTGGACGTGACATCATGTTCTTCATCGATAACATCTTCCGTTTCACTCAGGCAGGTTCAGAGGTGTCGGCACTTCTGGGACGTATGCCTTCAGCTGTGGGTTATCAGCCTACACTGGCATCAGAGATGGGTTTGATGCAGGAACGAATCACCTCGACAAAGAGCGGTTCCATCACATCAGTGCAGGCTGTTTATGTGCCTGCCGACGACTTGACAGACCCTGCTCCTGCGACGACATTCGCCCACTTGGATGCAACGACAGTTTTAAGCCGTAAGATTTCGGAATTGGGCATCTACCCTGCCGTTGACCCATTGGATTCAACATCAAGAATTCTTACTCCAGACATCGTCGGTGAGGAACATTACAACACCGCTCAGCGCGTGAAGAATATCCTTCAGAGATACAAGGAATTACAAGATATCATCGCCATCCTTGGTATGGACGAGCTTTCAGAGGAAGACAAGCTCATCGTGCACCGCGCACGTCGTGTGCAGCGTTTCCTCTCACAGCCATTCACTGTAGCAGAGCAGTTCACTGGTTTGAAAGGCGCCACTGTCAAGATTGAAGACACCATCAAGGGCTTCAACATGATTATGGACGGCGAGGTCGACCAGTATCCTGAAGCCGCTTTCAACCTCGTGGGAACCATTGAGGAAGCCATCGAGAAAGGTAAGAAGATGTTAGCCGAAAGCAAGGAATAAGCCATGAAACTTGAGATAACATCTCCCGACAAGCAGATTTTCAGCGGCGACGTTGATCTGGTGCAGCTACCTGGCAGCGACGGACTGTTCGAGATTTTGCATAATCACGCCCCGATGATTGCAGCACTCGGTCCAGGACGCGCCAAGGTGCAGACCACCGACGGCAAGCTGAAGTATTTCGACATCAAAGGCGGTGTTTGCGAGGTGCTGGAGAATAAGATTACTGTGTTAGCCACAAGCTAATTACATGTTTTTATGAGAAGGAAACACATTTTTTTGTTAGTTTTATTATTGACTATCAATATATTGTCGTTTGCGCAAGAAAATATTGACAGGACTCCAAAGATTTCAGGTTTTGCTCAGTTTCGTTTCGACACTGACTTCGACAAGGACTTCAAACTGCAGAACAACACGTTTCGTTTTCATCGTGTCAGCCTAAGTCTTGGTGGCGATTTGACCGAGAAACTCTCTTGGAGCTTGAGCGGCGATTTCACAAGGCAACCCATGCTTGTCAATGCTATAATCAATTATTCTTTATGTGATGCTTTTGCCATTCAAGCCGGTCAGTTTAAGACTCCTTTCACCATTGAAAACGAGATGAATCCAGCCTTCGGCTGCGAGATTATCGA
Organism: Bacteroidales bacterium; assembly: GCA_017549705.1. Lineage (GTDB taxonomy): Bacteria > Bacteroidota > Bacteroidia > Bacteroidales > F082 > Limimorpha. The sequence goes on from JAFYNO010000071.1 coordinate 3,959, forward strand.
TTACGGCAACAGTATCAAGCAGTTGGTAGGATATGAGAATAGCTATATCTCCCCTCTTGGCGCCCTTGGCTGCGACATCGGTGTGATGGCAAGCGGCAAATTGTATAACGATGTTTTTGAATATAAAATCGGTGTTTTTAACGGCAATGGAATTAACAATATCGACAATAACGATAACAAAGCCATTGTCGGCCGCCTTGATGTCCATCCGATAAAAGAATTGACATTCACCGGCGCTATCCGTTTGGGCGATTATTACTGCGATACATTATATCATGGAAAATTCAACCGTTGGACCGCAGGTATTCAATACAAAAACAACAAAATTGTCGTTCGTTCAGAGTTTATCGGTGCTGAAACAGGTGACGACCCCTTAAAAAGCAACAGTTTTTATGCTGTAGCGGGATATTGGTTTGACATCTGTAAAGGCAAACAGAGGATTATGCCAGTTTTGAGGTATGACCGTATCCATACTGATATTTCCTTAAAAGAAAGTGTTGCTAATTACTATATTGCCGGCATTTATTATTTGCCGATACCTCAGTTGAATCTCAAGGTTAACTATCAATACGAACGTTGGGACAGCGGCAAAGAAGGACATCAGATAGTCGCCATTATAAACTTTAAGTTTTAGTTTGTCATCATAAGTATTTCTAGAATTTTTAGATTAAAAGTAAAATATTTTACTATTTTAGTAAAAGCGTTTACTTTTTTTGTATTTTTGCAGCTGAAAACG
>JAFYNO010000072.1 GCA_017549705.1 Bacteroidales bacterium
CGAGAAGTGCCGCAGCTGGCGAGTGGCCGATGATGCCCCCGAGGACATCGACATCACGCTGCAGCAGATAAGCGAGTACATCGAGCACGCAGTCTAAGAGGTCATCGAAGTGGGCGCCCAAAGTGGTGCCCACCTCGGAACCGGCGCCGAGCGATCCCCCAAATGGGGAACGCCCGGCTTTTGTCATTATTTTCCCAGCCTACCCAACTATTATTCAAGGATATTGTGTAACTTTGCCATGTCATTCAACATGGGATGACGAGACATCGTGGGTTAAACAGAAACATTATGCTCCTGTTCAGTCGAAAACTTAGGACCTTTTTGAATTACCGACAGGGCAGCATAGTGGTTCCCGCTGTATAGGCGTGAACCGCTTTTGCATCGTCGGTAAGGCTTCCTAAGTGCCTCGACTAGGTGCATCGGTTCACGTTTTTTTATTTTACAAATCACAAATTATTATGAAGTACTTATTAGACATTGAGAAACTGATTACAGAGAATCCAAACGTTATTTTTCAAGTCTCTGGAGCTGACTTGAAGGCATTCGCAGAGCAACTCTTAATTGGAGCCAAGGCTATTGCAATGCAAGAAACTGAGGCATTAACAACAGGCGACCAGCTTCTGACAATAGATGAAGCGTCTGAGCTACTTTCGGTATCAAAAATGACGCTCTACCGATGGGACCAAACTGGCATCCTCAAAAAAGTTGAGATCGGCGGGAAACGACGTTACCGCAAAAGCGACATCGAACGCTTGGTAGGTTGTAAGCTGTTGTGATTATCCATTCAATCAGCGATTATTTACTACCCTACCTGCTTCACATCACACAAGCGCCTCATGCGACTATTCTTTGCAGGGAGACGCTTGTGATGATTTGATAATATTAAACCAATTCAATAGAATACTATGTCATACGAGATATCATTATCAAAGAAAACTGACCGAGCCGGGCGTGCTGAATTGTCCTTAAGACTGAGATTGGGTAAGATTGACCAGCAATCGCGGACTGGCATAAGAATCTTTACTGGGCATACCCGAGAAGAGAGGTACATCAGCAGCAAGAATAGAAACGCTAAGCGCATTGTCATATTTGTTCCTAGATTGAGAAACCCAGAAAGCAGACATACACAAGAAATGAAAAAATGTCTTGAGGAACTGATTGACTATGTTGATTTACAGCTACAAGAATACGACCAATATGATATTCCCAAAGGATGGCTCTCAAAAACTGTGAAGTCTTTCAAAGTTAAAAAGAAACAAGTGAAAAGCTCTAGACAACCTTCGATTTTCAATTATTTTGACCAGTTTTTAGAGAATAAAACTGTATCAGAAGGTACACTAAGGCATTATGCCGTAATTCTTCGGATATTAAAGCGGTTTGAGTTGTATAAACAAATTCTTGACCCAACATACCAGATAGTTTTCTCTGACATTGACGCCAAGTTCCTGCAAGAACTGGAGTATTACATCATAAACGAAAGTCGATTGATCAATAAATGTCCGTTCATTATTCAGGCTGTCCCCGAAAGCCGTATGCCAAACCAACGTGGAAAGAACACAATCAGTGGATATTTCAAAAAGTTGAGGTCCTTTGTCTTGTGGGCTAAAAGTGAAGGTCTGATATCAAGTGACCCATTTAGAAAGTTCAAAATAACAAGAGAGGTCTATGGAACGCCATACTACATTACACTTGAGGAACGACATCAAATTGAAAAGGTCGACTTGAGCCATCGTCCTAATCTTGCAGTGCAACGCGATATCTTCGTATTTCATTGTTGCCTTGGCTGCCGAGTCAGTGACTTAAGACGACTGACTACAGCCAACGTGATCAATGGTGTGGTGCATTACATTGCTCGAAAAACAAAAGCCGGAAACCCGAAGACAATAAAGATTCCGTTAAACGAAACCGCATTGGCGATAGTAGAAAAGTATGCCGACTCAAACAGAAAAGCCTTATTGCCATTCATTAGCGACCAGAAGTATAATTACGCCATCAAGGAAATCTTCACGCTAGCAGGAGTAACCCGGAATGTGGTTATCCGTAATTCACTCACAGGAGAGGAAGAGGTTCGACCGATCAATGAGATTGCAAGCAGTCATATAGCTCGTCGCACCTTTGTCGGTAATATTTTCAAGAAATTCAAAGACCAATCTCTAGTCAGTGAGCTTAGTGGTCATGTGCCCAATAGTCATGAGTTCGCCCGCTATCGTGAAATTGATATGGACCTTAAACGTGAAATGGTTTCTGCTATCGATTGATTATTGAAAATTGGTGTCGTAGTTTGCGGCGGCTTGGGTAAGTTGCTTGCGCATGTAAGAAACGGCCATTCGTGGTGAAAGAATTGCCACACCAGCGCCATAACTCATGAAGACGGAATACATCTCGAAGTTGATGACAACCTCGATCTGAAAGATGCAGCTGCCGTCATCGGGATTCTCGCTGATGAGCTTCTGAGATGGGTGAAGCGGTTTTGTCTTGATGTAGTTGCTCTGCTCGCGGTTTGCCCAAAACTTGACCCGGCGCGGATGAGATCCTTTCAGGTTCTTGCTCACGCCGATGAGGTCGTCAAAGAAGTGTTCGGGGTCAAAATCCGGGTTCTGACGGAAAACAACGCCCTTGGCTGGTGTGATTCCCACGATGCGGTCCAACGCCAGGTTGAACAGGCGCATATTGTCCTCAGTGCATCCGAACAGGAACCAACGATTACGGAACTCCTTGAGCAGATAAGGGTGCAGCACATACTCAACCGGGCCTCGCTGGTTGAACGACTGATAAATGACGTTCAACACACGATGATGAGCAATGTGGTCATAGAGCGGACTCAGCAACTTGAGTCCTCTCAGATCGGGTACGCTGTCGTAGTGGACAATCGGGCTTCGCTCCTGGCGCGTGACCGATAATTTGTCCTGCAGACGGTTGATTACGTCGGCCATTTCACCGAACTGGTCAAAGTCCTGCAACTGCTGTAACATGTCAACAGCCTCCTGCAGCACATCAACGTCATTGCTGGACAATGGCATTCCTGTGATGGTGTAATCAGGATCGCTATAGCGGTAATACTTGAGGTCATATACCTCAATGGGCGCGTTGTAACCTAGTTTATCGGAGCGCATCATCTGGATATCGCCCTGGACGGTTCGCAACGACACGCCCTTGGTGATGCCCTCCATTTCCCGAAGAGCCATGGAGCATTCGTCCACCAGGTCCTCAAGCGTCCAGCGGCGAAAACGGTTCGACAGGCACCGGTCAATCGTTTTGTAACGGATTAGCGCATTCTTATTAGCAGGCATTGTGTATCTGTTTTGTTGTTTAATGTCAGTTCCCGATGCAAAAGTAGGCAATTTCTACGCAACCTATTTGCGCATGTGTTAAAAATTGCACTTTTTTGTTGTTTTTTACACGATTAATTTTTGCTACGCAGAAAGATTGCGTTGTCAAAAACA
>JAFYNO010000007.1 GCA_017549705.1 Bacteroidales bacterium
CCAGCTGTGCGGTCTTAGCCTGCATATCATCCTTAGCAGCCTTCGCTGAATTGATATTCTGTGAATTCAACGAAATCTTGGCTTTTAGCTCTGATATAGTATTTGCTTGCGCTACCCTTAATGCCCTTAATGCCTCTAAAGTCTTTAACGTCTGCTTTTTATTGATTTCACCAAGCTGATTTTCAATCACTTGAGTCTCTTCACTCTTCTCAATAAGATTGAAAATCACTTTCGAGAATCCGCTAATCAAACTATTCTTATCAATATTATTCCTCACCGCTACTTTCCCCTTAAACTCATCAACGCGCTCAAATCCTTCAATTCGCTTGATTCCATTGGCTATTTCATCGATTTTAACAATCTCGCCATCGACTTTTGAATAGTCGTCGTTGAGTTTCTTCCATTCGCTGGTATGTTGCAGCAGCATGGTGTTGTAGGCCTCGTCGGCAAGGTTTTTCTTTTGTTGCAGCTTCTTCAGTTCTTCCTGAATAGCGTCGGCTGCTTGTATCTTTACATTGATTTCACCAATCTTTGTTTTCTCAACTAAAATCTTTGATTCACAATCACTTAAACCTTTATCCAAAAGGTTCATATCGTAAATTGGCTTACCTTTGCACTCGTTTTCCAGTTGTTTTACCAAGTTGTTCAGCAAAACCTGCTCATTGCTGATGCTTTTATTAAGCAGGTTGATCTCGCCTTCGGCTTTATTTTTTGCGTCTTTAGCTTTTTCAAATGCGTTTCTCGCCTCATTCCAAGCCGTTTCTATTGTCTTAAACAACGAACTCACAACAGTCTCATCATGATACTGGTGAGTAGTGCTTCCGCAAAGCGGACAAGGTTTGCCTTCTTCAAGTTTCGAACGCAGCGATTTCATGAAGTCGGCCACCATGTTTTTTTGCACCTGATACTCCGAATCTTTGGCTTCAAACGCTTTTTTAGAAGCTTGAAATTCACTTTCACAAATATTAAAGTGTTTCTTTAACTCTTCTAATTCAACTGATTTATTATCAATTATTTGTTTTTTATTCAGATAATCGGTTAAAAACTGTTTTACACGTATATATTTGTTCTTTCTTTCATTCTGATTTTCGAGTTCTCGAGTATATTCGTCGCGTTGTTTTCTGAGCCCTTCGGGGTTGGCTTTTTCGAGTCGGGTGTTGCACTCGTCGACAGCTGAAGCGGCATCAGTTTTTACTTTTTCGGCCTCATTTAATTTGGTCGATTTTTCGTGCTCGTCGATTTTGTTTTTCAGTTCGTCGCGTTGTTTTTTCAGTGCCTCCTTATCTTCCAATACTTTTTCGAATGATGCTTGTAAATCAGCGAGTTGCGACTTTGAGCTATCTATATCTTGTTGCAGTTTTTCAAGATTTTCGATGTTTTTCAGATCTTGTTCAAGCTTTTTAGCCTCTTCCTCGTTTTTATCAGAATCGGCTTGTGACTTGGCTAACTCATCATTTAATGCAGTGAGTTCATTATCTGATAAAATATTATTACTCAACGAGTTATAAATCTCATTGGCTTTGTCGACTTCGTTTTTGGCATCGTTTTTCTTTCTTCCGACAAGTTCAGCGATTTTCGAGTAAACCTCAGTGCCGGTAAGCATTTCCAAGATTTCTGTCTGCTTGGCTTTTTCTGATGTGAGAAAAGTGTTAAACTGTCCTTGTGCGAGCATCACGGAGCGCACAAATTGGTCGTAGGTCAGTCCGACAAGCTCTGTAACCTTTTGATTTACAGTGTCGATTTTAGTTTCAACCACAATTTTCTCATCTCCTTTCACCACTTCGAGTTTACGGCGGTTCGTCATGTCGTACTTGCCGTTTCTGGTGCGATGCATCTGCCAAGTGGCTATATATTCCTCGTTTCCAATCAAAAACCACACTTCAGCTTTGCCGTCGTTCGTGCCTTTTCTGAGTGCGTTGGTGGTGCTTTGCATTGTCGAGAGGCCGTTTTCAGTCTTTTCTTTGTTCTTTGTGTTCTCGTAACGCGGTGATTTATCGTACAAAGCAAGCGTTATGGCGTCCAAAATCGTCGATTTCCCGCTTCCTGTCTCGCCGGTGATAAGGAATAACGGCTCTTTAGCCAAAATGCCATCAGAGAAACTTATTTCGGCTTTTTCGATAGAATTTATGTTCTCAATTATGATTTTTTCGATTTTCATGACACTTTTTGAGCCTCCTCACACACTTTTTTGAACATTTCCTTCAATTCGTCGGGCATCTCACAGCCGTTTTTCTTCTGATAGACCGAGCATCCTAACTCAAACGGACTCTTCGCCTTCAATTCACGTAATGTCTTAACTTCTTGTAAATCATCGCCTTCAGCCTTTTCCGGGAAATATGATTGTATTCCGCAAAACATGGCGTTTTGTCCTTCGAAAGCTTGTATCATTAATGCTGTATTCTCTTGTGTCAACGGTTTCTCTGCCTGAACGTGCACTCTCACATAAGCTTTTTCGTCTAACACTTCCATGAGCTTCATCATAACGGTTTCATATGGTAATGCCTCATCGTAACTCTTTGGTTTTGAAGGAAAATCAATGATCGGAATCAGTGTTTTAAGCGGAATAACCGTCGCTTCCGTTTTACCGTTTTCGATGTTTACCGACACCACAGAATGCTGATAATTCTCGTTAAATGATATCGGCAGCGGCGATCCTGCGTAACGCATATTCTCGATTCCCCGGATGGCCTGTGGATAATGAATATGCCCGAAAGCCCAGTAATCTATGCCTTTCACATCGGTGAAATCATCCACATCAAGAGTTTCGAGTTTGCCTATGATATCGGGATTATGACCTGCAATTTCAGCACTGCGCACTGCTAAATGTCCCATCGCCACAATGCATTGATTATCATTGTATTCCGGACGTGTTTTAAGATGTTCCAACAGCTTATCGTATATGTTCTGATTGCCGTTAAGATATGGTACAGCCAGCACCCACCCTATTATCTCTCCTTTTTTCGTTATTGGAATCTCTATTTTTGTTGCATCAAAATTTAATTCGTTTTCATCTGCAACAGCATGATAATCAATCATTCCAATAACAGAGACATTGAACGCCTCCCACAAAGGACGCGGTGCTTCGAGTCGGGATGGCGAATCGTGATTACCACTTGTGATAACTATCTGTAAATCATCGTCTAAACGCGACAAATCGACTATAAAATTGTAATACATTCGTTGCGAAACAATGGTCGGAGTTGCTGTATGGAACACATCGCCTGAAACGACCAACACATCGGGTTTCTCCTTGATAATGACCGACTTAAGCTGTTCAAAGAAGTATTTGTGTTCTTCCTCACGGCTGTAGTTGTGAAATATCTGACCGATATGCCAATCCGCTGTATGAATTACCTTCATCGTTACGCAAAAATTAGGTTGTAAAATTACAAAAAAGTTTTTATTTTTGTGACGTCATAATTTTTTTTTATGAAAAAGTACATTTTTATTATCGCAATGCTCGCACTGATGTTTTCATCTTGTCAGCAGCCAACAGTTGATACCATTGATTATCAAATTGTTCCGTTACCAAAAGAGATAAAACTTTCGGAAGAAAAGCCTTTCGTTCTCAATAAAAGGACGGTCATTACATATCCGAGAGCGCACAGAGAATTGCGAAATGAAGCCACTATTTTAGCCGATTATATCGAAGATATTTTAGGCTTCCGACCAGAAGTAAAGTGTACCTACAACTACATGGTAAATGCCATAAATTTGAAAATTGAAGATAAAAATTTTGCAAATGATGAAGCTTACCAACTTATTGTAAATGATAAAAATATAGAGATTATTTCAAGTAATACTTCAGGAATTTTTTACGGCATCCAAACACTCAGAAAAAGTCTTCCTGTCGGCATCGATGAGGATAAAATTGTGCTTCCGGCTGTGACCGTCAACGACTGGCCGCGTTTCGCTTATCGCGGCATGCACCTCGACGTGAGCCGTCATTTCTTCCCCATCGATTCGGTGAAAGTTTACATCGACGCGATGGCTCTTCATAATGAGAACAGATTTCATTTTCATCTCACCGACGACCAAGGCTGGCGCATAGAAATAAAGAAATATCCAAAACTTACCGAGATAGGCGCCTGGCGTTCAGGCACTTTAATAGGAAAATCGATGGCTTTCGACACCATCCGCCACGGTGGATATTACACCCAGGAAGAGCTGAAAGACCTTGTAAAATATGCTGCCGACCGCCATATCACCATAATTCCTGAGATAGACCTTCCTGGTCATATGCTTGCCGCATTAGCCTCATATCCTGAATTGGGTTGCACCGGAGGTCCTTACGAGGTGTGGAAACAATGGGGTGTGTCGGAAGATGTGATCTGCGCAGGCAACGAAAAAGCAATGCAATTCCTTGAGGATGTGTTACTTGAGGTGATGGACATCTTCCCTAGCGAATATATTCATATAGGTGGAGATGAGGTTCCACGCGACCGCTGGAAAGAATGCCCAAAATGTCAGGCCA
>JAFYNO010000073.1 GCA_017549705.1 Bacteroidales bacterium
AATCACTGTGGGGAGTATAGCATGCCTTCCTCTTTCCTCTTAAAACCTGGGCGATTTCTGAAGCCAAACGGCCAAGAACCTGACCCTCAGCGTCGACGACATACCACTTTTTGTTGGCATGCTCTTTGTTGACGCTAACTGTTTTGTAACTTAATGTATCCATTTAATTTTTAATAGTTTGTTTATTGTGTTTATTACACTAATTTTCTTCCAAAAATTCGGACTGCAAAAGTACAAAATTTTTTAATACAAAAAACATTAATAAAAATTAATTTTTTCTAACCACGGATTACACCGATTTACACGGATTTTTAGCCTCGTCATTTCGACAGAAGTGGAGACCTGAGCGAAGCGGAGTGGAGAAATCTCATTTTAGCTAATCTCGCGATAAAGATTTATCGGGAAATACATCCGTCTGGTTTCAGAATTAATGTCTTTTGAGGTTTGAAAAAGGAAACCATTCCTATCGTAAAACTTGTTGGTTCTGCTGTTGTTTAGTGAATCTACAGTGATAAAAAGGCAACCGGAGACATTATAGTTTGCAAATCTATACCTCAAATACCGTATAATATATTCTCCAACACCTTTTGATTGATAATCGGTTCTTACAGCCAGATGTCCGATATTAATCGCTGGGAATGAGTTCGATTTTCCGAAATAATCTTTGTAAATACGGTCATTTGTCATAGATTTATTATTGCTAAAGGCAGATGCCATATCGTCTTTATCATCGGATTCTAAGAATAAAGAGTCGTTCGCTAACGTAAATGCTGCTATTATAGCATTATTGTATTTTACGCAATATGCAGAAAACATATGACACTGATCACAGACAACCACTTCTTTGTGGAAGAAACTGTCTAATAAATTGTTGCCACATGAAAAAGAAGACAACTTATTCAAATCGTCTTCTGTAATTTTCTCGATTCTAATATCCGAGAATTGGATCTTTTCCACCATGGTTCCTAATAACTTCTTCGCCGACTCTTTTCATTTCCTTCATTTCGGCAATACGTCTTTGCCTTTCCTCTTCTGTGCATTTCCCGCTTACTATTTCGCGAAACCGTTTGACGTCTTCAGGTCCCATAGGCGGATTTGGTATTGATATGATCATAATTATGTGTTTTTAGTTGACGCTGCAAAGATACAAAAAGTTTGGGATAATGCGGCTTGCTTTGAAAAATATTTTTTGACACGAATTAGAAATTTTCTATAAATTTTGTAATTTTGCACGTTTTATGTGAAGTATTTTCTCATGTCAATAAAGGTAAACCACGTAACGAAACGCTATGACCAGCAGCTGGCGCTGAATGATGTGAATCTGGATATCGAAAAAGGCCAGATTGTGGGGCTTTTGGGCCCGAACGGAGCAGGAAAATCGACTTTGATGAAGATTATCACATGCTTCATTCCGCAGACGGAAGGCACGGTGTCGGTTGAAGGTTTCGATACCATCGACAACCCGATGGAGGTGCGCCAACGCGTGGGTTACTTGCCGGAGCACAATCCGCTTTACCTCGACATGTATGTGCGCGAATATCTGGAATTCGTCGCCGGAATTCATCATATCACAGGCAAGGAGGCTAAAAACCGAATCGACGAGATGATTGAAAAAACTGGTCTTACCGTCGAGATGCGCAAGAAAATCGGGGCTTTGTCGAAAGGCTACCGTCAGCGTGTGGGATTGGCTCAAGCCATGATGCACAACCCTTCGGTTTTGATCCTCGACGAGCCGACATCAGGTCTTGACCCGAATCAACTTGTTGATATTCGCGGACTTATCTCCGAACTTGGCAAAGAAAAAACCGTCCTTCTCTCGACTCACATCATGCAGGAAGTTGAGGCAATGTGCCCTCGCATTGTCATCATTAATAAAGGTGTGGTCGTCGTCAACGACACCATCGAAAATATCAAAATGAATGTAATGCATAGCAAAGACGCCAGCATTGAATCGGTGTTCCAAGCTTTGACCAGATGAAGTCGCTAGTTTCTAGTCGCTAGTCGTTAGTTTCTAGAGACTAAAGACTAAGTAAAAAAATAATGTGGTGTATTAAAAATTAGTGTATCTTTGCACCCGAAAATCACGTGGACAGATTTGATTGATTGCAACCACAAGAAAAAATGCTAAAACAGTGTTTCTTTTTACAATCTCAAATTATCCATATTTATTAACACGAGCTAAGGTTTGAGGAAGAATGTAACTTCTAACTTCAAACTCCTAACTCCTAACTTTAAATAAAAATGGGTTATTATTTCACTTCAGAATCAGTTTCAGAAGGCCATCCTGATAAAGTGGCCGATCAGATTTCAGATGCCGTCCTCGACGAAATGCTGCGCCAGGACCCGGAATCAAAAGTTGCTTGCGAGACGCTGGTGACCACAGGTCTCACCGTTGTGGCAGGCGAGGTTAAATCAGACGGATATGTTGACATTCAAGGCACTGCGCGCCGTGTCATCGAGCGCATAGGCTATACAAAAGCGGAATATCAGTTCGACAGCAAGTCGTGCGGCGTGCTTTCGGCTATTCACGGACAGTCGCAGGACATCAACCGCGGCGTGGAGCGTAAAAACGAGGAAGACCAAGGCGCTGGCGACCAGGGCATGATGTTTGGCTACGCATGCAAAGAGACACCGGAATATATGCCGCTGACAATAGTTTTGTCGCACATGCTTTTGCTTGAATTAGCAAAGATTCGTCGCGAGGGCAAACGCATGAAATACCTCCGTCCGGATGCAAAATCGCAGGTCACGGTGGAATACGGTGCCAACTGGAAGCCTCTGCGCATCGACACCATAGTCATCTCAACACAGCACGACGAGTTTATGGACGACGACGCTGCCATGATTGATAAAATCGAGCACGACGTTCGCACGATATTGCTTCCAAGACTGAAAAAGCTTCTGCCTCAGAAGGTTAGAAACCTCTTCAAGTCCGACATGAAGCTTTTCGTCAACCCGACCGGCAAGTTCGTCATAGGCGGACCTCACGGCGACACTGGTCTCACAGGCCGTAAGATTATCGTCGACACCTACGGCGGTCGCGGCGCACACGGCGGTGGCGCTTTCTCAGGCAAAGACTCATCAAAGGTGGACCGCTCGGCAGCATACGCAGCACGTCATATCGCGAAAAACATAGTGGCAGCAGGCGTTTGCGACGAGGCTTTGGTGCAGATAGCATACGCTATCGGCGTGGCACAGCCTGTCGGTTTCTACGTCAACACCTACGGCACGGCACACGTGAAAGATGCTAACGGCCGCAAGATGGGCGACGCTGAGATAGCTGAAAAACTCAAGACCTTGTTCGACCTTCGTCCTTACGCCATAGTGAAGCGTTTCGGACTGAAGAACCCAATCTTCGAGCCAACGGCATCGTACGGTCACTTCGGTCGCGACCCGTTCACCGCCAAGGTCGAGGTTCTCTACAAAGACAAGGACACCTTCACCGAAAACGGCAAGAACTACAAAAACGTCGAGTTCTTCGCATGGGAGAAACTCGATATGGTGCCGGAGATTCAAAAAGTCTTTAGTCTTTAGTTTTTAGTCTTTAGTTTTTAGTCGTTAGTCTGGATTACTAAAGTCTAACGACTAAAGACTAACGACTATTTTTCCTAAATTCCTAAAAGATTTTTCCTAAAACCCTTTTGTCGGATAAAAAAACTTTTTTATTTTTGCAGCAACTTAATCCTACAGAAATGAAAAAGTTTTTGCTATTAATTACAATGGCATTGTTATTCAATGCTTTGAATGCCCAATTTATTGATCACAAGGGCAATCGTAATCAGACGTATCCTGATGTGTATGGTCAGAATCCTGATATCGTTGCGATGATCAGTCAGGTCGATACGGTGAATTTGTACAACGATATTTATTGGATGCAGCAGTTTATACGCGACTGCGCTTCGCCTGCGGCGGTTACCGTGCAGAATTTCCTTATCGACAGGTTTGAATCGCTTGGACTCGAGACTTACATTCATCATCACACTGGCGAGATAGGATGGGGCGACACTCTCGATGCCGGCAATGTCATCGCCATCCAGCCTGGCACTGAATTTCCCGATCAATACATTATCGTCGCTTCGCATTACGACCATCCTGACGGTCCGGGTGCCGACGACAACGCTTCCGGAACATCGGGAGTGCTTGAATGCGCTAGGATTTTGAGTCAGCATCAGTTCAAACGCTCGATTCTTTACATTCCGTTTAACGGCGAGGAGCGCTGGATGGTTGGAAGCTATCCTTTTGTGCAGAAATGCGCCCGTGAAGACATGAACATTGTCGGTGTTTTCGATATGGATATGATTGGCTTCTGGCCTGGCCCGGAATATGGTCCGGTTACAATGTATTCAGGCTATTCGTATATCTCAGAAAGGCTTTTCAATTTTTATCAGGAGGTTGCTAATACTTACATCCCCGAGATGCCGACTTATCGCTTTACGGCAATGGATTCGTATGGCGGCGATCACATGTGCTTCAACATCCACGAGTATCCTGCGCTTTATATCGGCGATATAGAGTATCATTCGCAAAACATTTATTATCATACGCCTAACGATACTATCGGCACTGGAGTGAACTGTTTTGCTTTGGCTGAAGGTTTTGTCAAGGCTGTTATCGCTGCGACTGCCGAGCTGGCCGACGGTTGGCTGCCACCTCAGGATTTCAGCGTGACTGTTAAAGACGAGATGCCTTACCTGAGTTGGAGCGAGTCTTCAAACACAAGTTTTTATCTGGTGTACAAGGACGATGAAATGATTGGCTATACGGCTGAAACTTCATACGTCGACGATATGTTTTTGCCCGACGAGCATTGGCATACTTATTATGTGAAACCTGTCCATACCGACAGCTGGGCGGGCCCGGCATCTAACACCGATTCGATTTTCACATTTGATGCGCAGCAACTCCCTGTGTATTACGACTTTGAGGATGGCACGATTGGAAATTTGAATCTTTACAATGAAAATTGGTCGGTTGAGCAATTTAAAAACAGATTGTGTTTGGTGGCAAAGACATATACAAGCGATAATATCTTGCAAATCGTTGAAACACCGTGGTTTGCAATTCCTGAAACCACCGAGAACGTCACATTCGGATTTAAGATGAACAGAAAAATCTCCTCGATTTGGTCGCCGTTTAACGCCGGTGTTTATATCGAAGCGACAACCGACCGTAAAACATGGCATTTGCTCGATTGGATTTGGGATTCGCAAAATCAGTGGAATGATTATGCCATTTCGCTTAATGATTACATAGGCGAAGATTATGTGCAGGTGCGCATACGTTTTGAAGCGAGCGGCAGGGGGATTACACAAACCACCTACAAATATATGGCTGTCGACGATATGTATGTCAACTTCGATCCTGACGGAGTGCACGAAAACCCTGTGGCTGATGAGAAATTCAACATTTCAATTGCGCCTAATCCTTCCGACGGAATGGTAAATGTTGCCACAGGTTTGGAACGCGAGTATAATTTATGTGTTTATAATATGTTGGGAATCAGGGTGTTGTCTAAAGATTCATTCCGTGATGGCACCCTCGATTTGTCCTCGTTGCCAACTGGAGTGTATTTCATTTCAGTTGATAACGGAGTTGACCGACTGACAAAACGTGTGGCGGTGAAATAATTATTTCAACGTCACCCTCGTTATTCCAGCGCCGCCGGTTTCAAGACTGGCGTCGCTGAAATTTTGTACGCACTGCTGTTTGCTCAAGTATTCACGGATGAGCTTGCGCAAGATGCCGTTGCCTTTGCCGTGAAGGATGCTTACTTCTTTGATGCTCAATAGGGTAGCCTCGTCGATGTATTTTGCCACGTTGTCAACAGCTTCGTCGCCACGCTGACCACGAACATCCAAAGTGAGGTTGAATTTTTCAGCCTTTTCGTTGATGTCGTTCATTATGCTCTTACGCAGATACGACGGGTTGTTCTGCGCCTTGCGCGCTTGCGACCGACTGATTTTCCTGAGCTTGTCGGCTGTGGTGCGCAGTCTGACATCGCCAAACTGAATTGTGACATCTGTTTCGGTGATTGCCAAAAGTTCACCAACGACTTCCAACTCGTTGATGCATACCATGTCGCCGACTTTCAAATCTGCATTGGCGATTTCTTCTTTTTCCTCGGCTTTCAGCTGCTTGGCGAGATTCTTCTCCTCGTTGGCGAGGTTGCTTTTCATCTCTTTCAGCTCCTCGCGAAGCTCTTTGGTGCGTATTTTCTCGGCCTGCGCCTCTTTTATTTCACGAATTGTCTTCTCAATTTTGGCGTTGGCTCTGTCGATTATTTCCTGAGCCTCTTTGCTTGCCTCTCTTAAAAGAGTTTTTCTATTTTTCTCAATATCAGCGAGTTGCGATTTGTATTTTGTGACGACCTCATCAAGAAGTTTGTCGGCTACTTTCAGTTCATATTCCTTCTTGCGAACTTCTTTTTTCTCGATTTCGAGTTGCTGAAGCTGCTGGTCGAAGTCGAGATGCTCACGACCTGAAATTTCGGCTGCGCTGTCGAGTATTTCATTAGGAAAACCTATCTTTTTCGCTATTTCGAAGGCGAACGACGAGCCTGGCTTGCCAATCATCATCACGTAGAGCGGCTGCAGATAGCGTGTGTCGAACAACATTGCTCCGTTGACGATGCCTGGATGGTTGTCGGCAAGAAGTTTCAGGTTCGCATAGTGTGTTGTGACTACTCCGAACGACTTTTTCTCGTTCATTTTCAACAAGATAGCCTCTGCTATTGCTCCGCCAAGTTGCGGCTCGGTGCCGGTTCCGAATTCGTCGATAAGGAACAAAGTGCGCTCGTTGCCGTGTTCCAGAAGCTCCTTCATGTTGAGAAGGTGCGAGCTGTAAGTTGACAGGTCGTTCTCCAGTGACTGCTCATCACCGATGTCAATGAACATGTCGTGGAAGATGCCGCATTTCGAGTCAACCTTAACCGGAATTGCCAATCCGCACTGCAGCATGTATTGCAATAGACCTATAGTCTTGAGACACACCGATTTACCACCGGCGTTAGGGCCGGAAATGACGAGAATGCGGTTATTGTTTCCTAATCTTAAGTCAAGAGGTGTTATCCTTTTTCCTTGCCCCTTCAACTTCTGTTCCAGCAGTGGATGTCGCGCCTCAATCCAGTCGAACATCGGCTCGTCGACGAGCTCTGGAATCACGCAGTTGTATTCATGGCTCAATAACGCCTTGGCACGGATGAAATCGAGCAATCCCAGCAATCGCCAAGCCATCAGCAGGTTAGGAATCTCTGGCCTCAAAATTTTCGTGAAAGCTAGCAGAATTTTGTTGATTTCGCGACGTTCGGCATATTCCAACTCCTTGATTTCGTTGTTGGTTTCGAATATCTCAGCCGGCTCGATATAAACCGTCTGCCCAGTTGCCGACTCATCATGGATGAAGCCTCTGAGCTCGCGTTTGTCGGCGGCACGCACCGGAATCACAGGGCGTCCGTCGCGGATGGTCATCTCGGCGGTGCTGTCGGTCCAGCCTGAATTCTTTGCCTCGACCAAAATCTTGTGCATGCGGTGATCGATAGAGCTCTGTTTACGCCTGATGTCGCGGCGAATCTCGGCAAGTTCTTGTGACGCGTTGTCGGGAATCTCGCCTTTGTCGTCGATGAGGCGGTTTATCTCTGTAAAGATATGATTATCAAT
>JAFYNO010000074.1 GCA_017549705.1 Bacteroidales bacterium
CCTCGATCTTCGTGAAGAGTATGACGATGAATCCGATGACGAAGATAGCCAATGCTATCATCAGAGCTGGGGTGGCGTCAGAGATCTTAGCTTTTGTCGCCTCTCCGATGAGCGCGCCCATGATGATGTAAACCGCCACTGCAGCCGCTGAGTTGAACACGCCGCCGATCTGGATGAGCTGGTTACCTTTGTTGCCGCCACCATCCAGAAGGTTAAGCATAGGGTTGACAACGGTGTTGAGCATGCACATGCAGAATCCTGCGATGAAGGCACCGATGAGATACACGCCGAAGCCTGCCCAACCTGATGCCCATTGCACCAAAATACCGATAATACCTACTGCTAATGCTATCAGCGAGGTCTTTTTATAACCATATCTCTTGATGAGCATGCCCGAAGGAATACCCATGATGAGATATGCGATGAAGTTGCCGTAGTTGCCAATCTGCGAGAGGAAATTGCTTGCACCAAACTGGTTTTTAACGATAACTGCCATCGGCGAACAGAGGTTCGTCACGAAGGCTATCATCGCGAAGAGGGCTATCATCACTATGATCGCACCCCATTGTTTTGCTTTTTCTGCCATATTTTTAACTTTTAGACGGTCGACCGACCGTCTCTACTTTAAACTTTAAACTATTAAACTACTCTAAACTCTACACTCTAAACTCTAAACTCTCAACTTTACCAAAGGTTTTTCGGGTAAACGCCCTTGTCTATCAAATTCTGAATCTTCTTCACGACATCCGGCTTATCTTCTTTGTATGTCACACCAAACCACACAGCGTCGCTTGATAATACTTTGAGTTTTGCCTTCTTTGCGTTGATGAGGTTGTTGACCATCAACGGGATGTAGAACTCAGCTTTGATGTTGGTCTGCGCCGGACCATCCAAGAACTCTTTGAAACCTGCTTCGAGATAACCCAAGAAATCAGGCGTGAATCCGAAGAAGTTCATCGAAACGAGGGTGTCGAGTGGGAGAGAGTGCTCGCCTGTCTCATCGGTGTAAGCAGCACCTTCAGCTGTTTTGGCGATGGATGTGCGCTCCACGATTGTCTGCAAATAGTTGCATCTGTTGGATGTGCACACGCCTCTCGACACTGTTCCGAAATCTGACAAAGTGTTCTTCAGCTTATAAGCGACCATCGAATACGCACCGGTCTTGCCTTCGCATTCCATGAGATATTTTGCTAAGACCTCATATGCTTCTTTGCCGTAGAAATCGTCGGCGTTAATCACCGCGAACGGCTCTTTGATGACGTTGGCAGCCATCAGCACTGCGTGGCCTGTTCCCCAAGGTTTTACACGGCCTTCTGGCACTGTGTATCCTTTCGGTAAGCATTCAAGTCCTTGATAGACATACTCTACCGGGATGCCGAATTTCTCGCTGCTGTTAACCTTTTCGAACGCTTCAGCGAAATCTTTTCTAATAACAAAAACGACTTTGCCGAAACCCGCACGTTTGGCGTCGTAAATCGAATAATCCAAAATCGCTTCATTGTTTGGACCTACACCGTCCATCTGCTTCAGGGCTCCATATCGTGAACCCATTCCAGCTGCTAAAACTAATAACGTTGGTTTCATTTTTATTTAATTTGTAATTTTTTCTTTTTTTAGGTCGCCTGCGGCTCAAAATCTTAATAAAATCTATTTAAAAAATCTTAAAAAATCTTCGTCCAAATTTCGTCCAAGTAGTTTTTAGATTTTTTATTTGATTTTTTTCAGATTTCTGCCCGAAGGGCACCCCAATTATTAATCGTTTAGTCGTCTGGCACCATCCGAAATCACCACATCATAAACTTTCGGCTCATGCCCGAATTTCTTATTGAATTTCTCTTTCGCTGTGGCGATAAACTTATCGTATAAATTCTCTTTTACGAGATTTATCGTGCACCCGCCGAAGCCGCCGCCCATGACGCGAGAACCTGTGACGCCGCATTCTTTGGCAATGTCGTTCAAGAAATCGAGCTCGTCGCAGCTGACCTCATACTCCTTGCTCATGCCGTAATGTGTGCCGTACATGCGGTCGCCAACGGTGGCGTAATCGCCTTTTTCGAGGGCGTCGCAAACATCAAGAACACGCTGTTTCTCGCCAATGACGTACTTCGCGCGCATGTAATCTTCGTTAGAAATCTCATTCTTAACCTCATCGAGCATCTGCATCGTAGCATCGCTGAGGTATTTAACTTCAGGATGCTTTGCCGCTATATGGGCGCAAGCGCTCTCGCATGACTCGCGACGCTTGTTGTATGCCGACGATGCCAGCTCATGTTTCACCACAGTGTCGAGCAAAACGACCTTATAACCTTTCGGGTCGAATGGGAAATATTCGAACTCCATGGTAGCGCAGTTGAGGCGCATCAGGTGGCCTTTCTTGCCGAAGATAGAGGCGAACTGGTCCATGATGCCGCATTTCACGCCGCAGTAGTTATGCTCTGTCGACTGCCCAATACGCGCAAGCTCAAACTTGTCGATACCTAAATTATAGATGTCGTTCAACGCAAAAGCGAAGGTGCTTTCCAATGCTGCTGACGACGACATTCCCGCTCCAAGCGGCACATCGCCAGCAAACACTGTGTCGAATCCTTTCGGCTGAAAACCGCGTTTCTGTATCTCTCGAACCACACCGAAGATATATCGTGCCCAAGGCTCTTTAGGAGCGTCTTCTTCACGCATTCCGAATTCAGACATAGCCTGATAGTCGATAGAGTAGGCGCGAATCTTATCAGTTCCATTAGGATTTATCGCAGCATAAATGCCTTTGTCGATTGCTCCCGGGAACACGAATCCGCCATTATAATCGGTGTGCTCGCCAATCAAATTGACGCGACCAGGCGAGGTGTATACGCGCAACTCCTTGCCAAACAACGCGTTGAACTTGTCTTTTATAGCTTTAATATCCATTATTTCTTAATAAATGTCTTGATGCTCTTTTCGTTTTTGCCGACAATCTCAATCAGATACATTCCTGTGTCTAATCTTCTGAGGTCGAGGACTGCTTCGTTGTTGTTAACTTCAACATCCAACACCTTGACGGATAAAACGTTATAAATGTTGATATGCAATATTCCTTCTTCAGAATTGATGGTTAAGATGTCATTGACAGGATTTGGATACATCTTTGTCTCGAGCGAATTCTCGTTGACTGATGATACTGTGTCGGTTGCGATGACTCTTACATTATCGATGAACCATGAATATGTCAACACGTCGCTGCCATTGTTGTGAGCACGGAATCTCAGTCTGATGTTTTGTCCTTGATATGATGACAGGTCGAGTTGAACCGGCTCATCAAACTGGTTAACCCATTGAGGTTGGTTAACGGCATCCCAAAGTGTGGTCCAAGAGCCTGTGCTGGTGTTCAAAACATCAACTTTATAATGATCCTGGTAATCCGGGATACCATATTGGCAGAATGTCTCGAATGTGAGCGCTGCAGGACGATTAATAGTTATCAATGGTGTGACAAGTGCCTCGTCTTGTGGTCCCCATTCTTCTGACTCATCCCATTCAACGCCAGCCATTCTCTCACCTTGTGGAGGGACAACATAATATTCATCGCCGAAATAGTTGGTGGCGTATTCAGCTCTGAATCTGTACCAGCTGAACCAGCTCATCTGGAGTGACTCTATCGACCAGCCCGCTGGAGGGAACTGCTCGTCCTCGAATCCTTCGAGGAGTATCGGGCGCTGCCAATCCCAATGTATGGCGTATGGATCTGAATCGGCGGCGTGACCGAGATCGTCAACGAGGTGGAACACGATGCTTCCTGTGGTGTGATTTGGCTTTCCAGGTAATGTTGCAACGAAATCGTAGTTTGATTTTGATGTTTTATTAAATGTTACATCGTGCGATTGACCGTTAATGGTATATGTAGCTTGCATCTGGTTTGGCACACCTGACTCGTCGTAGATTCTTAATGTGAGGTTCATCTCGGTGTCAGCATATGTCTGGGTGCCTTTCAGCGACACAACAGTAGGCGGGTTGTTGTCCTGTGATGTTGAATTGATATAGATATCATCGATGCAGAGGTTCCAGCCGTAGCCGCTGACTGCCTCAAAGATAACGAATCCGTAACCTTCCGGACTGTCGAAGGTGTAGCTGTATTCACACCAGTCGTTTATCTCCCCAACAACAGGTTCAAGCATAGTGTTACGGTGCACTGTGCCAAGCAAGGTGCCGTCGTTGATATCTGTAGTTGGTGAGTAATATACGTTGATTCTATCCGGACCCATAATGTTGTTGTTGAAGTTACGGAAAATCCAGTAACGCACTATGTTGCCGGTGGCGCTGAGTTGCATCTTAGGTGTTATTAAGTTGCATGAGCTGCCAGCTGGACTGGTGTAGCAGTAGAAACGAGCCATGCCGGCACTCTCATCGTGTGGTGTGCAGTTCGGCCAGTCATTAGATGTCTTGCGTTCGAAGACATAGGTGCCATTGGTGGCCACGTTCTGCCATCCTGTCGGAGGGAAGGTGGTGCTTTCAAAGCCTTCCATCAACGGGAAAGCATGGAATGGCTCAATGGCTGTGATTGTGTAGTCGGCCGATTGGGTAGGAGCTGAGTGCGATGAAGTTACATCAAAAGTGGCGTGTAAAACCTGGTTGTTGGTAAGGTTCATAGGCAAAGTAGCTTTTGCAACCAACTCAACAGAAGTGTTGTATGATAATGTGACCTGACTCACTTGAGAGCCGTTCTGATAGAACTCTATCGGCAACGAGCATGTGTTGGTAAACTGATATGTATCTTGCTGCTCGCCAGTGTTGCTGAGCAGGAAACGCAGGTATGCCGATTCTCCGAAGTAAGTTGTCGTATCGGCAGTGAGTTGTTCAACATCAAAATAGTATTGAGCTGTCTGCTCGATGACTACGTCGTCTATTGACAGATACCAAGGCATGTTAGTAGCTGTGCTGTGGAATCCCACGTAGAAGTTGCCTGAACTTGGAGCTTGGAACACTGCCGAAGCTTGTTGATATTCTTCATTATCAACGATAAACTCTGGCACCACTGTGATTGTCATATTCGCTGGATTGGCGCTTGAACCAGCCTTGACTTCAAGATTGAAATGGTCGACATGCCATGTTGAATACCAGAATGATACGCGGTAGTAGTTGCCAGCTGTCACGCTGATCTGTTTATATGTCCACACGTCGGTGTTATATGTGGCGTACATATACCAGTCGCCGGTGTGCGGCTTGCGTCCACGGGCTTCGTTGTCATCAGGGATGGTGATGCCGGCTTTCCATCCATTGTCGCTGCATATCCAGCCGACAGGTGTCTGTCCTACAGTGTTACCTGTCTCGAAACCTTCATCCACAAGGACTTGTGCGAAAGCCATTGTGGTGATAATCAATGCTAAAATGGTGAAGTAGAATTTTTTCATTTCTATAATTTTTAAAGATTAATTTCTAATTATTAATTAGGTTACAAAATTAGAAATGATTTTTGAGAATTGCAAGAAAAATTTTATTTTTGCAACCATGAAAAGAATAATATCAATAGTTACAGTTTTGTTGACTTTGGCGTCTTGCACAAAAGACCCGGAACCGCTTTATCCTGTGCCGAGTGAAGCTCAGCTAGCATGGCAACAGCTTGAAACATATGCATTTATACACTTCGGCCTGAACACCTTCAACGACCTTGAATGGGGCTATGGCGATACTCCGGCAACGACTTTTAATCCATCGGAACTGGATTGCGAGCAGTGGGTCGCAACGCTCAAAGCCGCGGGAATGAAAGGCGTCATCCTAACTGCCAAACATCATGATGGATTCTGTCTTTGGCCAACAAAATCAACAGATTATAATATCTCGAAATCTCAGTATAAAGAGGGGAAAGGTGACTTGGTCAAAGAGCTCTCTGACGCTTGCCGCAAATATGGCCTGAAATTTGGCATTTATTGCTCTCCTTGGGATAGAAACAACGCGCGCTATGCGTATCCTGAATATGTTCATACATATCATCAACAGATTCAAGAGCTTACGAGTAATTATGGTCCATTGTTTGAGTTCTGGTTCGACGGCGCCAACGGTGGCAACGGCTACTATGGTGGCGCTAACGAGACTCGTTCAATCGATCCTGATAACTACTATGATTATCAACGCGCTAAGGATACCGTACTAGCTCATAATCCTGATGCGATGATATTCGGCGGTCCTTACCAAACGGTGCGCTGGGTGGGCAATGAGAAAGGCTTCGCCGGCGCTACAAACTGGTGCAACGCTCCTTATATCACAAGTAAAACTCCATTGATCGTCAATACTTTCGGTGAGGAAAATGGCTCTGAATGGCTTCCGGCTGAAGTGGATGTCTCGATTCGCCCGGGTTGGTTTTATCACGAAAGTGAGAATAATAAGGTGAAAACCGTCTATGAATTGTGCGACATTTATTATAAAAGTGTAGGTCGGAACGCCAACCTGCTACTGAATTTTCCTGTTGCTCTTAACGGAAAAATTCATCCTACTGATTCGGCTAATGCTGTCGATTTCTATCATAAGATTTCTAATGAATTAAGCAACAACCTTTTAGCCGGCGTGAAAGTGAAAGCCGACAACGAACGTGGCTGTCGTTTCTCTGCTTCCAAAGTCAATGATGGCAACCCCGAGACATATTGGGCCACTGATGACGATTATCCTTACGGAACTATCTCATTTTCAATGGATAAACCTGTATTGATGAGTCGTGTGATGATTCAGGAATATGTGAAGCTGGGTCAGCGCGTGAAATCGTTTTATCTTGAAGGTTGTATAGACGGTAACTGGTTCAGAATCAACACTTACGACGAGACTACTACTGTCGGTTACAAGCGCATAGTACGTTTCGATCCTGTGGAAGTGGATAAGCTGGTAATAAATTTTGAGGAGAGTCGCGGACCGTTGTGTATCAGCAACATAGAAGCTTATTGATGGCTTCAACCTGTGGCTCAACAGCCTTGATGCCGTCGTTGTAAATCACGAAATCGGCTTTTGAGATCTTCAAATCTTCGCTAAGCTGCAGTCTCATTCTCGAGCGCACATTTTCTTCAGTGCAGTCATCGCGTTTCATAACGCGTTGTAAACGAATGTCTTCCGGTGCTGATACGAAGATAATCTTATCGAAATACTTGCCGTAGTTTTTCTCGAAAAGTATTGCCGATTCATAAAGCACATAAGGTGATTTCTGCTTCTCGCACCATTCGTCAAAGTGTTGATTCAGAGCAGGGTAGAGCACCGACTCGATGAACCTCATCGCTTCTTCATTTTTGAAAAGATGATAGGAGAGAAGCTTGCGGTTTAGTGTGCCGTCCTCGAAATAGACTTCTTGTCCGAAGCGGTTAATTATCAACTCTTTAACAGATGGAATCAGGTATAGTTTTTTGGTCTCGTCATCGGAATAAAACACAGGGATGCCCAGGTTTTCAAACATCTTGCAAACGTAGCTTTTACCGCTGCCGATGTTGCCGGTGATGCCAATTTTTTTCATTGCTGGACGATGATGAATTCGATTTCTTTCGGGTCGATGCCGATGATTTGTGTGTTGCTAGGGTAAAGCACCAGATGAACAGGCAGGACGTCGTTGAACAGCATATCTGTTGTGTCAGCTACCGCTTTGAAAGACAGGTTGTTAATGATGGCATAGTCTTTCATTGCAACCTTATATCTCACGGCCACTTTATCAGGATAGAGGTGTAGTTTGATGTTGCCCGGAAGTGTTATCGGTACTATGGCTTCTGACTCGGTGAATTTTTCAACATTTGCTGACACTTCCACCTCGTCGATGTCGGCGTTTAAGCCTTCGCTGAGGTCTATCTTAACTTTGGTTACAATATTTTGGTTCACGTTCTTTCTCGTGATGATCTTGGTTCTGATTTCTTTCGTTTTGTTGACATTATCAACGCTGCCGTAAACTGTAATGGAATCAGGTGTTGATGACGGTTCGCCGTAATAACCGTATTGCTTATCAAAAGAAAAATTCGTCACCGGGACGATCTTTACTTTTTTCGAGGCGAGACGGCTCATCGTGAAGTACATGACGTCGTCGGCTATCGTGATATCGGTGGTGTTCGACGAAAGCATTTCACCTACTTTATCGATGATTATACGGCTGTTATAAGAATAGGTTTTATCTTCTATTTTCTTGTATTTAGCTTCTTTTAGCGAGATGTCGAGCTTGCGGTTTCTTTTGGTTTTGAAATAATAATTCAGCAGTTTGAAGCCTGTTGTCGTCACCGTCACATTTACCTCTTCATCATTGTTTTCGATGAGTTGTGATGCTGGGATGTCAACATAATGAATGGCAAAAGGAACATTTACGGTGTAGGTGTCCGACAGCTTGATGATAAGCCATAACAAGCCGGCTATCAAGATGAAAAATATCAACTTGGTGAAGCCGCTAACGCCTTTTCTCTGTTGCTCTTTTGCCATTCTTCTTAAATCTTATTTAAGACTTTATTTTCTTGCTGCTGGTGCTGCCACTATAGCTGACTTCTCGACTTCGATTTTCACGTTGCTGTCGATGGAAACCAGGACTGTTGTCTCTTTCACGTCAACGATTTTGCCGTGGATGCCGCCGATTGTGACGACGTCGTCGCCTTTCTGAAGAGCCTCACGGAATTTCTGTTCCTCTTTCTGTTTCTTGTTTTGAGGACGGATGAAGAAGAGCCAGAACACCACGAAGATCAAAACGATCATGATAAGTCCTGAATAGCCGCCGCCTTGCTGTTGTGGCTGCGCTGCCTGAAGTAAAAACATGTTTAATGTGTTCATATTTAATAATTTAAGATTTAACATTCTAGATTAATAACTGTCCACAGTTTCAACTCTGGCCTTGAATTTCAGAATCGTCTCAGAAGGGTTGGTGTTGGCCTTCACTATTACGCGTTTGTTCTGGAATCCCTTATGACCTTTGCTGTCGTATGTGATGCTGATACCGCCTTCGTCACCAGGTTTTATTGGTTCTTTCGGGAATTTGATATCGGTGCAGCCGCACGTCTTTTCCACGGCTGAGATTATCAGCGGAGCGTTGCCGGTGTTTTTAAATTTATAGGTAAACGACACCTGCTCGCCTTGAATCATCTTGCCAAAGTCATGCTCCAAAGTCTTGAACTCGATCTTTGGCTCTTTGTTGTTCTTGCTCTCCGTCGCCGACGCCGGATTATTCACCAAACCAGTATTGATCTTGCTTTCATCACTTCCGCAAGACCACATTAAAACTGTTAATAATAATGGTAATACTATTCTTTTCATTTTGTTATTCTTTTCATTTTGTTTTGTCATTCCGACCGTAGTGGAGGAATCTACTCCCATCAATCACTGTAGATTTCTCCACTCCGCTTCGCTACGGTCGAAATGACGGATGTGTGCTATCTCCCTGAATTCCAAATCATTACACTTCCTTTGTAATTATAATTCTGCGTTTTTCCTTTGCAATCCAAAACGTAGAAATATGTACCGTCTGGCAGATTGCCGCCGTCCCAGTCGTTTCTGTAATCCTTTGACTCATAGACGATTCGGCCCCATCTGTTGAAAATCACAAGCTTGTGACTTAAGAAATATCTGTTCAAATCGTTGATAGGTTCGCCATTGTCGTAACCAATCTCAAAATAGTCGTTTGTGCCATCGCCGTTAGGAGTGAAAATGTTCGGAATCTTAAGTTTGACAGGCAAAACGTTTATACTTGACGTGAATGTTGTGTCGCAACCTTGGTCGTTTGCTACCGTCAGTATTGCGTTTTTGCTACCTTCTTCTGAAAACGATACCTCCGGACGTTTGCTTGTGAATGTGCTCTCATATCCGTCGAATTGCCAATAAAAATTGGTAATTTCAGTGATGGAATCTGTCTGATCGAAACCCCATTTGACATAAGGATTGTCAAGATAAACAGTATCCTCAGGGTCGGAATAAATCTCAACTCTCGGGTTTGGATAGGCCTTTAATGAATCCACAACGAAAATCTGGACGCAGCCGTTGTCATCGTTAGTAATCGTAATAGTGTAATCGGTATATGCACTCAATCCTATGGCAATCTGTGGATCATCCATATATTGGATTGGCTGGATTGGCGAATTCCAATGATAGGTGAAGTTAGAATAACCACTGCCTGATGCGGTGGCTTTCATCTTGCCGGTCTTGCCGTTAGTGGCAAATTTGTCGGAACAAGTCAGAGCAAGCTGCTCAAAAGCCACGGTGAAAGTTGGTTTCATGGTAATGGTAATGCTTGGCTGACATATTGTTGCTCCACTTCCGGTATCGGTAACGGTGAGATTGTAAACCGCGTTGTCCTCAGTTATCGTAACACGAACCTTCACTTTGTTGTTCTCGATGAAATAATTGATGGTTTCTCCATTGTGAGTCCATGTGTATGAATAATTCATGTTCAAACCGGCGCTCAAAACAATCTCGTCGTTGTAACACACAGGTAATGCGACTCCGTCTTCAATCTGAATGTCGCATTGCGCCTTTATCTCGTTGAAAGAGAATAATATGGCGATTATAAAAAGGATGATCTTATATGATAAAAGAAGTTTTTTCATTATAAAATTGTTTAGTTTGCAAAAGTAATAAAAATCTTTTAATTAATGTGGAATTTTTGAAATTATTGTCTTTATTTCGTCATTTCGACTGAAACGAAGTGGAATGGAGACCTGAGCGAAGCGAAAGCATTCACCTTGGTGAATAAATCTACAGCATATAAAAGGAGTAGATTCCTCCACTACAGTCGGAATGACAGATTGGTGTGTCAAAATGTCAGTCATTTCTTTTTGGATTGTTTTTTGATGTATTTCTTGCAAAACAATAGAAAGGAGAAAAAACAATGAATAACAACCAATTTAACAATCAACAAAACGAACAGGAGAGGGCTCTCGACAGGTTTGCACGAAACCTCAACGAGCTTGCTGAGAAAGGCAAACTTGATCCGGTTATCGGTCGTGACGAAGAGATCCGTCGTGTGCTACAGATTCTGTCGAGGCGTACCAAGAACAACCCTATATTAATAGGTGAGCCTGGTGTGGGTAAGACGGCTATCGCTGAGGGCTTGGCGCAGCGTATCGTTAGCGGCGATGTGCCTGAGAACCTGAAGTCGAAGAAGGTGTATTCCCTTGATATGGGTGCACTTATCGCTGGCGCAATGTACAAAGGCGAGTTTGAGGAACGTCTGAAATCGGTCATCAAAGAAGTGGTCGAAAGCGAAGGCGAAGTGATACTTTTCATCGATGAGATTCACACTTTGGTTGGCGCTGGCGGCGGTCAGGGTGCAATGGATGCAGCAAATATCTTGAAACCGGCTTTGGCTAGAGGTGAACTGCGTGCAATAGGCGCTACAACCTTGAACGAATATCAGAAATACTTCGAGCAGGATAAGGCTCTGGAGCGTCGTGTCCAGATAGTGATGATCGACGAGCCTGACGAGCAGTCGGCAATATCGATTTTGCGTGGTCTGAAAGAGAAATACGAGACACATCACCAGGTGCGAATCCTTGATGAGGCTATCATCGCGGCTGTTGATTTGTCAATTCGTTACATTTCCGACCGTTTCTTGCCTGATAAAGCTATCGACTTGATTGATGAGGCTGCTTCTCGTCTGCGTCTGCAGATAAATTCGGTTCCTGAGGAACTCGAAGACGTGCAGCGTAAGATTCGTCAGCTTGAGATCGAGCGCGAGGCTATCAAACGTGAAAACGATAAAAAGAAAGTCGAGGAATTGACCAAGACTATCAATGAGTTAGATAAGCAACGTCAAGATATCCGCATGCGTTGGGAAACCGAGCGTGGCTTTGTGGAGAAGATTCAGAAAGAAAAACAGAATATCGAGAACTACAAATATCAGGCAACGGTTGCTGAACGTGAAGGCAATTATGGTAAAGTTGCAGAATTGCGTTACGGTAAGATTGCCGAATCTGAAGCTGCAATAGCTAAAGCTAAGGAGCAACTCATTAAGGTTCAAGGCGATAACCCGTTGGTTGATGAAGAAGTCTCTGCTGATGACGTGGCTGAAATCGTGTCACGTTGGACTGGCATTCCGGTGCATAAGATGATGCAAAGTGAGCGTGAGAAGCTGTTGAATCTTGAGACAGAACTTCATAAACGTGTAGTCGGACAAGACGATGCTATAGCTGCTGTTTCCGATGCTATCAGAAGGAGCAGGGCAGGGTTGCAGGACTCGAAACGACCAATCGGTTCGTTCATCTTCTTGGGAACCACCGGTGTGGGAAAAACCGAGCTGGCAAAGGCGTTGGCAGAGTTTTTGTTCGACAACGAGAACAACATGGTTCGTATCGATATGTCTGAATATCAGGAGCGTCACACCGTGTCGCGTTTGATCGGTGCGCCTCCAGGATATGTGGGATACGAAGAGAGCGGCCAACTCACTGAGACTGTGCGTCGTAAGCCATATTCCGTAGTGCTTCTCGACGAGATTGAAAAGGCACATCCAGATGTGTTTAACATCTTGTTGCAGGTCTTGGACGATGGCCGTCTGACCGACAACAAAGGCTTGCAGGCCAGGATTGCCAGGACGCAGAAAATAATGACGA
>JAFYNO010000075.1 GCA_017549705.1 Bacteroidales bacterium
CATCATTGAAGGAGGAGTCTGAAGTGTGACTTCATAGCCCATTGTCTGAAACTCAGCGAACTGCTTATTGTTAGCGTAAGCTGTAACAACGTTGCCGTCAACACGGTCAACTGAAATGGTTTGTGCAATCTTCTGGAGATTGTCGTTGCCGTTCAAATTAAAAGTGAAATAATACTCATTACGCTCTTGCATGAGCTTGCTGAGGTTAGTTTCTTGTGCAAATAATCCCAAAGAAACAAACAAGAAGAGGATTGCTAAAAGATTTTTTCTCATTTTTTATTAAAGGTTAATCTATTTCAAATTGTTATCGTATTCATTTTCAATATCTTGACGCACTGTATCCGAAGCTGGCACCAAAGGCAGACGGAGCACATTCTTGCACAATCCGGTGTGAGCCATCAGTGCTTTGATGCCCGCCGGATTACCGTCGGCAAAGATCAAACCGTTCATTCTCAGCATCTTATAATGCAACTTCAAAGCCTCATCAGTTTTGCCTTCAAGCATTTTGTGCACCATCTTGCAGAACGGTTTCGGATAGCCGTTTGCTGCCACCGAAATCACGCCTTCTGCTCCGAGAGCCATCAACGGCTGAGTGATGCTGTCGTCGCCCGAGTAAACTCTGAAGTCTTTCGGCTTGTCGCGCAAAATCTCCATAATCTGCTGCAGGTTGCCTGACGCTTCCTTCACCGCTATGATGTTAGGATGCTTTGCGAGCTCAACAGTAGTAGCTGCTTGGAGGTTCACTCCCACTCTACCCGGCACGTTGTAAAGCACCACCGGCACTGGCGACACATCGGCCACATGCTGGAAGTGAGCCTTCATTCCGCGCTGGTTCGGTTTGTTGTAGTAAGGAACGACGCTCAAAATACCATCGATGCCTTTAAAGTCTTGAGTTCTGATACTATCGATCAGCGCAGATGTGTTGTTTCCGCCCATTCCCAACAGAATCGGGCAGCGACCGTTGGTTGTCTCAACGATAGTTTTAACCACATTTGCTTTCTCTTCGGCAGTCATCGTAGGTGCCTCAGAAGTTGTTCCGAGAGCCACCAAGAAATCGGCGCCATTCTGCAAAGTGTAGTCAACAATACTCTTTAACGACTGATAATCAACTGAATAATCGCCGTTAAAAGGAGTTATCAGCGCAACTCCAGTGCCTATAAACGGGTTGTTTTTCATCTTTTTCCTAATAACATCGACAGATAAGCCTGCAAAATCTCTATCTGTTTCAACATATCGTCTTCTTTCTTCGAATCGATGACCATGTCGTACATCTTCGGGAAAGTATGTCCGAAAGTCATCCTGAACGAATTATTTATCAACGTCAGGATGTATTTGTTGGTCATCAGCTCATCGTCTTTTCTGGTAAAGTCAATTACCATATCGAACGACATGCACAGTATCGACTCTTTCTTGTTTTGTCTTATCAGACCCCAGAAATCGAAGTCGTTTTTAGTGATAAAAAAGTAGCGGTCGGTCTGCATCACGTCTTTCGGCAGCGTCTCGGTGTACACGATAAAAGTGTATCTCTTCAGCACGAACAGTTTCGAGAGCGCCAATTCTATCTCTTTACGGCGTGCAAACTGATCCTTGTCAAGCAAGATAGCCACCGCTGGATATTTGTACATATCCGGCAGTATGCAAGCTTTCTTTCTCCTTAAAAACTTGCTAATTGCGCGGTGTCTGAAAAACTTGACGATAGCCTTCATTTTTGTCTTTTTACAAAAGCCTGCAAAGATACAAAATCTTATCGACAATCAGCCTAATAATCTATAAAAAATTTAAAAACTAAAGTCTAAGGTCTAATGTCTAAAGTCTTTTATTATCTTTGCATCGTTTTTGTAAGACTATGATGAAGATTACCATATTAGGTTGCGGCACTTCGCAGGGCGTTCCCGTAATTGGTTGTAACTGTGACGTTTGCAGGTCGACCGACCCGTGCGATAAACGTCTGCGCACGTCAATACTGATTCAAACTGAGCAAACCACAATCTGCGTTGATGCAGGTCCCGATTTCCGCCAACAGATGCTCCGCGAGAATGTGCAGCATCTTGATGCAATACTAATCACTCATCATCACAAAGATCATATTGGTGGTTTGGATGACGTAAGGTCGTTCAATTTTTTGCAACACATTTCAATGCCGATTTATGCGTCACCTGAAGCGCAAGAAGAAATCAAGCGCGAATATTCCTACGCTTTTGTCGATAAAAGCGAGCTTTACCCAGGTGCACCGACTTATAATCTGATTGATATTGAAGATAACAAACCTATCATCATCAATGAGTTGACAATAGAGCCGATTCCTTTGTTGCATCTCAAGATGTTGTGCTACGCTTTCCGCATCGGCAACTTTGCTTACGTCACCGATTTTCATTACATCTCCGAGGAGAGTCTTAAAAAGCTGGAGGGCGTTGAATATCTCATCATAGAAGCATTGCGCAAAGAGAAGCATTATTCGCACATCAGCCTTCCGGAAGCTATCGAGATAGCTCAGCGTTTGAATGTTAAGAAAGCATGGTTCACTCACGTCAGCCATTCCATGGGAAAAGCTGCGGATGTTAATAAGACTTTGCCGTCAAACATGATGTTAGCCTACGACGGACTGAGCATTACGATAGAAAACAACTAAGGTAACACTATCGTCATCATCGAAGCTATACGCCTGATCGTAAACAAGATAGTACAGCTTTCCTTTCTTTGTTTTATGAATACCAGTAAAACAATTGAAATCAAAGCCCAGTTCCTCAAGATATCTCTTTGGAACCGACGTTCTCCCTGAAGGATTTACAGTCCTGAGGATTCTGCGGTTTTTCAGAAGTACCTTGTTAATGTTACGAATAAACGTCTTCTGTTCGTTGTTGATCTCGTAATAGAAATTATTACGGCATCTGTCGTCGCAAAACACCTTGTCGGTCCGCCCCACTATAATCTTATTACAATAGGGACATCTTTTGTTAATATTTTGATTGGTTTCATTCATTTTTATGATTTTTGTTAAACATAATTTACTGCGTGAATACGTATTGAATTATGTTCGCTCCCATTTTCAAGGCTTTTAGTCTAATTTCATCAGAATCCTTGTGAACCCGCTGGTCTTCCCAGCCGTCACCGAGGTCGCATTCGTAGGTGAAAAGGCATACTATACGACCGTCGTAAATCATCGCAAAAGCCTGCGGAGTCTTCATGTCATGTTCATGAACCTTAGGCAGTCCGTTCGGAAACGCATATGGCTCTTTGAAGATTTCATGCGAATAAGGCAGCTCCACCCATTCGAGTTCTGGGAACACCTTTTGCATCTGCGGCATGATGAAATCCTTGAGTCCATAGTTGTCGTCGATATGCAGGAATCCGCCGCCGAGCAAGTAGTTTCGCAGATTCTCGCATTCCGCCTTATCGAAAGTGACATTTCCATGTCCGGTCATGTGCACAAAAGGATAGTTGAAGATATCCGGGCTCCCTACCTCCACCGTCGCGATATCGGGATTGAGATTGGTGTGC
>JAFYNO010000076.1 GCA_017549705.1 Bacteroidales bacterium
CAGGGAAATCCAGATATATAATTTTGTTTTTGATGATAGTCAGCAGTTTCTTCGCGGCGGCACAAGGCACGCAGAAAAAGAAGGAAACGCTTGATTATATTGACAAATACAAAGAGATCGCCATGAAAGAGATGGTGAAGTATAAGGTTCCTGCTTCCATCACGCTGGCGCAAGGCATCCTCGAGTCGGGTAACGGCAAGAGCAAGCTCGCCACCAAAGGCAACAACCACTTCGGCATCAAGTGCCATTCCGACTGGCGAGGCAAGACGATGCGCATGGACGACGACGCGCCTCAAGAGTGCTTCCGCGTGTATAAAGACGCCGAGGAATCGTTCCGCGACCACTCAAAATTCCTGAAAAACAGCCAACGCTACGCTTCTTTGTTCGAACTCGAAATAACCGACTACAAAGGATGGGCAAAAGGCCTCAAAAAGGCCGGCTACGCTACACTTCCGACTTACGCGACAGTGCTCATCAACCTCATCGAGACTTATGATCTTCAGAAATACGACCAGATGGTTGTGAAAGGTAAATTCAAGCCGAAGAAACATAAAAAAGAAGAACAGGAAGTGACGGCTCCAGCCGTAGCACCTGCAGCGACGCCTGCTGCTAAGCCAGTGAAAACTAAGAAGATAAGGAAGAAAGCGACGGATAACATGGAGATACCGGTGCTTCACGAATGCCGTGTCACCGAGATGACTGGCGGCCATCATTATGTGCGCGAAAACTGCGGCGTGGAGTTCATCCTTACCAAACAAGGCGACGACCTGAAGAAACTGGCTGATGAGCTGAAGATGAGCCAAAGCCAGCTGAGGAAATACAACGATCTCGACAAAGACAAGACGACATTCAACGAGGGTGAGGTGCTATACATACAGCCGAAACGTCGTAAGGCTCCCGATGGCTATCGCTACCACACCATCCAACAAGGCGAGACGCTCAAGAAAGTGTCGCAGCTCTACGCCGTACGACTCAGCCGCCTCTATAAGATGAACGGCCTTGACGAGAACTCGGTATTACAAATCGGTCAGGAAATAAAACTGAGATAATACACAACCTGTCATTCCGAGCGTAGTCGAGGAATCTACTGCATTTGCCGAAGATTTCTCCACTCCCTACGGTCGGTCGAAATGACATTATGATTATAATTCTTTTTTGAGGTATTTCGCTGTGTAGCCTTTCGCTTGCTTCACAATCTCCTCCGGCGTTCCCTCGCACAAGATCTTGCCGCCTCTCTCGCCGCCTTCAGGTCCCATGTCGATGATGTAATCAGCCATCTTGATGACGTCCATGTTGTGCTCGATGATGAGCACGGTGTTGCCTTTGTTTACGAGTTTGTTCAGCACCTCCATCAAAATCTTGATGTCTTCGAAATGCAAGCCTGTGGTAGGCTCGTCGAGGATGTACAATGTTCTTCCGGTATCGCGTTTTGCCAGCTCGGTGGCGAGTTTCACACGCTGGGCTTCACCGCCCGACAGCGTTGTCGATGGCTGACCTAAAGTGATATATCCCAAGCCTACATCTTGCAACGTCTTGATCTTCTGTAAGATGCTAGGGAAGTTCTCGAAGAAGCCTACAGCCTCGTCGATGGTCAGATTCAGCACGTCATTGATTGACTTGCCTTTGAAACGCACTTCCAGTGTCTCACGGTTGTAGCGTTTGCCTTGGCAGGTCTCGCATTTCACGTGCACATCAGGCAGGAAGTTCATCTCGATGACACGTACGCCGGCACCTTGGCAGGTCTCGCAGCGACCGCCTTTCACGTTAAATGAGAATCGTCCTGACTTATAGCCACGAATCTTCGACTCCGGCAGCTCGCCATACAACTTTCTGATTTCGTCAAATACCTTGGTGTAAGTGGCTGGATTAGATCGTGGCGTCTTGCCAATCGGCGCCTGGTCTATCTCAATGACTTTATCAATGAATTCAAGGCCTTCGATGCGGTCGTACGGCAACGGGTTCTTCTCCGAACGATAGAAATGTTTGCTCAGGATAGGGTAGAGCGTCTCATTGATGAGCGTCGACTTGCCTGAGCCTGAGACACCTGTCACGCAGACCATCACGCCGAGTGGGAGATCAAAGTCGACGTTCTTGAGGTTGTGGCCATGCGCGTTATATAGCTTAAGGTGTTGTCCTTCAAATGGCTTTCGTCTTTCTTTAGGCACCTCGATTTTTTTCTTGCCTCTGAGATAATCGCAGGTGAGACCTTTGCCGTGCATCGCCTCTTTCGGAGTGCCTTGAAACACTACGTTTCCGCCGTTGACGCCGGCACCCGGACCGATGTCGATGAGGTAGTCGGCGGCAAGCATGGTGTCTTTGTCGTGCTCCACCACGATGATGCTGTTGCCAATGTCGCGCAACTCTTTCAACGACTCTATAAGTCTATGATTATCACGCTGATGTAAGCCGATGGAAGGCTCGTCTAAGATGTATAAGATGCCTGTCAGCTGCGAGCCTATCTGTGTTGCTAAACGAATGCGTTGCGACTCGCCACCCGAGAGACTCTTCGCCGGACGGTTCATGTTCAGGTAGTCAATGCCGACATTCAGCAAGAAGTTGATTCTCTTCTTGATTTCGTTGAGGATATCGTGTGCTATCTCGTTTTGTTTCTCGTCGAGATGATGCGGGAGGTCGTCGAGCCATCGTGAAAGCGAGTTGACGTCCATGTCGGCAAGCTCCGCGATGTTCTTCCCGTTGAGGCGGAAATAAAGAGCCTCTTTCTTGAGTCTTTGTCCATGACACTCAGGGCATTCGCATTCGTTCATGAAGCTGTTGGCCCATTTCAATATCGACGCCGGTGCGTTCTCCTCGTTCATCTTCCTGATGACGTTGATGATGCCCTCAAACGGCGTTGAGTATGTCGATTGCGTGCCGAGGTATTCTCTCGTCACAGTGAACGACTCGCTGCTTCCGTAGAGGATGATGCTCATGGCATTCTCCGGTATCTCGCTGATTGGCGTGTCGAGCGTGAAGCCGTAGCGTGCGCCTATGACTTCGAGCTGACTGAAGACACTGTTGTTTTTGTATTCTCCGAGAGGGGCCAGACCGCCTTTTCTTAGACTCAGACTCGGGTCGGGGATGATCTTCTTCATGTCGACCTGGATGATGGTGCCGAGGCCGTTGCATTTCGGGCAGGCGCCGTAAGGTGAGTTGAAACTGAAGGTGTTAGGCTCCGGATCTTGGTAGGCGATGCCTGTGGTGGGGCACATCAAAAGCTTGCTGTAATATTTTACGTTGTCAGTGCCTTCTTCGAGCACCATCAGCATGCCCTTGCCTTTGCGAAATGCCGTCTCCACTGACTTCACGATGCGTTCCTTGTAGTCTTCGTGGACGACAAGACGGTCGATAACTATCTCAATATCATGGGTTTTATAACGGTCGAGCTGCATGCCGAAGACGAGCTCTTTGATCTCGCCGTCGACTCGCACCTTGATGTATCCCTGCTGTCGAATCTGGTCGAACAAATCTCTGTAATGACCTTTTCTGCCTCGCACCACTGGAGCTAACACGTTGATTCTCTTGTCGTGATATTGCTCCATTATCATCTGCGTGATCTGCTCTTCCGAATAACGCACCATCTTCTCGCCGGTGTTGTACGAATACGGCACCGACGCGCGGGCGTACAGCAGTCGCATGAAGTCGTAGATTTCAGTGATGGTCCCGACGGTCGAGCGTGGGTTTCTGTTGACCGATTTCTGCTCAATAGAGATGACAGGGGAGAGGCCTCTAATCTCATCGACGTCAGGGCGGTCCATGCTGCCGATGAACTGACGGGCATATGCGGAAAACGACTCCATATAACGTCGCTGACCCTCAGCGTAGATGGTCTCGAAAGCCAACGATGACTTACCCGAGCCACTCAAGCCGGTGATGACAACAAGCTCATCGCGCGGAATGCGTAAGTCAATGTTTTTCAAGTTGTTCTCACGCGCTCCGTAGATCTCGATGAACTCGTCTTCAGCGATATTTCGATTTTTCTCCGCCATCAATTATTGCAAATCTTCAACGATGCTGTCGTTTTCAAAATTCATGATCTCACCGCCCGTCGCCTCATTGCCATATTCCGCAGTGATGTTGAACGGCCTCTTCGGAATCTTGATCTCATAATACTCTCCATGCTTGACTTTCAACGAGTTGGACCGCAGCCAAGGGTTGAAAATCTTGAGGAGTTTGTATGTTATGTCATGCTCAATAGCGAAATCAGCCCAGCTGTCGATGCTCCTGTCGATGACGACAGTCTTATATTTAAGTGGCTGATATTCAAGATTTTTACTGACATATATGCCATATTTCTCTGGGTTTTCAAGTATGGTCTTGAATGCCAGAATCCTGAAGATGTAACGCTCCGTCTCGTCAGGTAGGAGCAAGTCATAGTAATTATTGACTTTTTGAGTCTTTAGGAACTTATTCAGACGTGTCGTGCCTGCGTTGAACGATGCTGCTACAAGGGTCCAGTTGTGGTATTTTTCGTATGATTTCAGGAAATAACGGCATGCTGCTTCGGTCTCCAACTCGACGTTGTAACGCATGTCGACGTCTTTGTTTATCTCGAGGCCGTATTCTTTGCCGGTGCGTTCCAAAAACTGCCAGAATCCCACCGCTCCAGCTGGCGACACTGCGTTTGTCAGGGTGCTCTCGGTGACGCAGAGGTATTTGAAATCCTCAGGGATGCCGTACTTTTTCAGTATCGGCACTATCACCGGAAACCACCGCGACGAGCGTTTCATCAGCAGCATGGTGTTGCTGTGGAAATAGCATGTCGACAGCAGTTCGCGTTCGTAGCGTTCCCTGATGTTGAACATCTCCAAAGGCACGCGCTCGCCGGCGAACGTAAGGTCGTCGGCGAACTCGATATCGTTGCTTCGTAGCGCAATCTGTTCAAGCGAGACAGGTCTTTTCTCGGCGATTTTCAACGCCCTGATGCCTACCACGCAAGCCACGATGGCTGCAAGTCCTATGATAACAACGACAATTTGGAGTACTAAAAGTGTCTTTTTGTTATTCATTATAGATGAACCACTTCACCGTATGCTGCAGCTGCAGCTTCCATGATGGCTTCCGACATCGTTGGATGCGGGAAGATGTTCTCGATGATGTCGCGGCCTTCAGCGCCGAGCTCACGTGCTAACACTGCTGTCGCTACCATCTCTGTGACGTTCTCACCGACCATGTGGCAACCCAGCCATTTGTTGGTCTTGGCGTCGAACACCACCTTGATGAAACCGTCTTTGTTGCCTGCTGCTGCAGCCTTTCCTGATGCTGTGAACGGGAACTTTCCGATTCTCACCTCGTAGCCGGCGGCGATAGCCTTAGCCTCGCTCAAGCCCACTGAAGCGATCTCAGGAGTGATATATGTGCATCCAGGGATGTTGTTGTAGTTCAATGGCTTAGGATTCATGCCACAGAACTTCTCGACGCAGATGATAGCTTCGTGCGATGCCTTGTGTGCCAATGCCGGTCCGTGCACGATGTCGCCGATAGCATATACTCCAGGGACGTTGGTGCGATAGTATTCGTCAACGGTGATCTTGCCGCGCTCACTGGCGATGCCGAGGTTCTCAAGACCGAGATCCTCGAGGTTGGTCTGGACGCCGACAGCTGAAAGCACGATGTCAGC
>JAFYNO010000008.1 GCA_017549705.1 Bacteroidales bacterium
ACATTGAAAAAGACTGCATTGAACGCAATGCACTATGAAATGGGCGCCAAGATGGTTCCATTTGCAGGTTTCGACATGCCGGTTCAGTTTGAAGGCGTGAACGTTGAACACGAGACAGTCCGCAAGGGCGTTGGTGTTTTCGATGTGTCACACATGGGCGAATTCCGCGCAAAAGGTCCTAAGGCTTTCGCATTGGTACAGCGCTGCACATCAAACGACGTGGCAGCATTGGTTGACGGTAAGGTTCAGTACACCTGCCTCCCGAACGGCAAAGGCGGCATCGTCGACGATATGCTCGTTTACCGCATCTCGGCCGACGAATATTTCATGGTTCCTAATGCAGCCAATATCGATAAAGACTGGGCTTGGATGTCGAAAGTCGCTGAAGAGATGGGCATGAAGCTCGGTGTCGACTTCATCAACGAGAGCAACCAGTGGTCACAGCTCGCAGTGCAGGGTCCTCTCGCACTCAAGGCTATGCAGAAGCTCACAAAAGCTAACGTCGTTGACATGGAATACTACACATTCCAGATTATCGAGTTCGCTGGTGTGAAAGACATCATCTTCTCAACAACAGGTTACACTGGCGCTGGCGGATGCGAAATCTACATCCCTAATGCAGAAGCAGTGAACGTTTACAAGAAAGTTCTCGAAGCTGGTAAAGAATTCGGCATCAAACCTATCGGTCTCGGCGCTCGTGACACTCTCCGTCTTGAGATGGGATTCTGCCTCTACGGCAACGACATCTGCGACACCACCTCACCTATCGAGGCTGGTCTCGGCTGGATCACCAAGTTTGTTGACGGCAACGACTTCATCGACCGTGCTTACAACGAGAAACAAAAAGCTGAAGGCGTCACACGTAAGCTCGTCGCTTTCGAGGTGACAGGCAAAGGTATCGCTCGTCACGAATATGAGATCTGCGACGCTGAAGGCAACCACATCGGCGAAGTAACTTCAGGCACAATGGCTCCATCAGTAAAGAAAGCTATCGGTATGGGCTATGTGAAGAAAGACTTCTCAAAGGTTGGAAGCGAAATCTTCATCAAGGTGAGAGACAAACTCATCAGCGCAGTCGTGGTAAAACTTCCGTTTTACAAAGGCTAAATAAAAAAGGCGGCGCATAAGCGCCGCCTTTTTTATTTACAACGATTATTGATCGTCGTCATCATCAACTCTGTCATCTTCTTCAAGATCAGAGAATATCTTTTTAGCGGTATGGAACTTACCAATGGTAAGCACAACACCTAGACGGATATTAGCTGCATTGTATGCGGTTGCTAGCTCAACTGTCGGGGCCGACATCTTGCTTGCAATCATGATGTTATCCGTGACAGCATACACATTGAGTGGTCCAAGATGAATACCAATACCAGCGCCTATTGTACTTCCAGCATATTTTGAGTTGGTATAACTCAATGAAAGGTTTATGAACCTAAGTAATGAGCCACTATATGCTATAGTAAATGCTGGTCTCATCTGACCTTTCACGTAATATGCCTGAGCGATAGCAGTGATACGCAGTGCCGGGAACAACTCTGCATAACCCTGGAACATGATCCTCGTCTTAAGATATGTCTTGTAGTCATCACCTTTATATAATGAGTCATTATCCCAGACAGCGTCGATAACACTCTTCATCATGGTAGAATAGTCAAGTTTGAAGTCAGCGATATCATTCATGTTATGGAACAAAGCATCGTTGATTTCGAGGCCTGTCGTCTCATTATGTTTTACTTTTGAATCTCTCCAATTGATAACACCGAGGTCGTACACACCAGCTGCGAGGCCGAAGTGTTTGTTGAACACATACGAAGCTCCAAAGTCGATACCATAACCATAATTCTCGGTAAAGCTGAACATATCGCGGATATTAGTACCTTCGAAGACATTATAAAGCTCTCCGATACGTTTCACGTCGCTCTTCAAAACTGATGCGGCTTTCATGTCGAGATTAAGGTCTGCAGTTAAAGCATAAGTATCCTCATCGGTATAAATCCTTGTTTTGTCATTCTTAATCACTGCATTAGCGATACCGCCGATCACTTTCGGATGGATACCGACAGTGAGGTGTTTGTTGACATCATATTGGATTCCAATACCAATCTCAGCATACATTGTAGCATCAAGGCTTACATTGAAATCGCAGGGGTTATCGCCAAGATAGTGGCCATTACCGAACACAAACAATCCCACGAAATCCTTTGAATATTGGAACTCAGCATTCAGCTTCGTTCTCCAGTCGATGTTAAAGAACAACTTTTTAACTCTGAAACCGATATTAAAAATCTCCATGGAGAAATTTGTATTGACGAAGTTGTCTTGTTCCTGCAGACTGTTAACCAGTTTGGCTGCATCGATAACTTCTTCACCGGAGCTATTTGTACCAAAGATATTGTTATACTTCACGCTCGAGTTGAAAATCGAGAGGTTGATATTTGACACTCCGATTCCGAACATACCATTATATGGCACTCTGATGCCAGGGTTGAAATAGTTGGCATAAGGCAACTGCGGCAGCAAGGTAAACGTGATACCGTCGTTCTGTGCTTTTGCAAGGAATGATGAGCAAACTAAAGCCGCAACAATCAAAAATCTATATATTTTCTTCATGATAATCTCCTTTCTTGCTTATTATTCCATACTAATCTCATCTGATTTTGTCAGCATTCTCATTCTCAGAGCCAGACGGTCAGCGACATTAAATTCAACTGGATCCTGACTGATTTCATCTGTTGACAGAGCTATTTTTATCACAAGTTTCTTAGCGCTCATTACGCGAGCTATTCTTTCATTTGTGATGATAGTCTGAAGCGTGCTCGGCTCATTATAATTAATGGCGTGTTGTCCATCGAATAATGAATCAACCACAACATCATTTTTATTCAGGAACAGCACTTGCAGATCGAGGTCCAGCTTGATTTTACTATCGGCATCGATAAAGAAGTCGATCTCGCTGAAATAATTGTTATCAGGAATATCGGAATCAAAATTCACATCGACAGTATCGCAATATTTAAGATCAGAGATCTTCATAGCGAGAGGCATTTCAATATTGCCTATAACGTCGATTCTAGCTGTATCTGCCACTGACACTTGGCCTTGTTCGCCGAATACGATACCGACATTTCCGTTAAATTCGAAGGTCTTATAGTGCTCCATGATATTGACCTGTTGTGCGAATCCTTCGATTCTTTGGTAAACTGTATCGCCGCCTGTCGGATTAACGACAACAACTACTGAATCATTTTCACCCAATAAGTTAGCATAGGTGCCATCAGTTTTAACCAGGCGCAATTTCGTGACGTCACATTCTGTTCCAAATCCGAATGTATTTCTATAGATCAGACTAATTTTCGGCACTGGAAGGAAGAGGTCGCCATCAATACCGTTAACGCCGAAATTGATTTCAAGGTTTTGTTCAAAATTCTTGCCAAGAGTCTGATAAATAACTCCGTTCACGTTCTTAAATCCTACGTCATTGATACCACCTTCAAAAGTGCAGTTATAAGTTCCTGCGGCGTAAGTCGCTGGGTCGATATCCAGTACCAACGCTGCCGAGAAAAACATCATATAAGCCGATTCAGGTATGAGGGTGTAATCAGCAAGACTAATACTGTCTTTTGCCAGAGTACCTTTCACCTGCATTGGTAATGACAATGATTGTCCGTCTTTTTTAAGTGAGTTTGTAGTGACGATGATCTTTTTGAGCATATCGAGCTGTTCGTTTAGCTCGACGCTGAACACCAGCCAGCCTTTACGAAACTCTGCGTCAGTGATTTCAAAGCCTGGGAAGCTCACCGGGAATGCTGCGAAATTGTCAACGGGCACGGTATCCGCGATGCCTTTGCCTCCGAGAGGTGGCAAAGTAAACGACGTTGTTGTTGTCGGGATGTCCATATCTTCGACATCATCGAGAATGTCGCTCGCCATGACAACACTATCCATTTTGTTGTCGTAGAAGGCAACGATAGTACCGTCTTCTTTAACGCGCAACCACGATGCTGTTGTGCTATCCATCATACCTAACACATCCATCATCGACATGGAGTCAGCGAAAATAGAAATAGCAAATTGGTTGTCAACCGCTATTTTCGTCACATTTTTCTTCTTGCATGATATTGCAAATATCACTACAAGAGAGACCAATAAAAGTGGAATTAGTCTTGTAAATTTATTCTTCATATTCAAAAAATTTGTTACCTAATTAATAAAGTTGAATATTCGTGACAAAGTTAGCAATT
The DNA here is from genome assembly GCA_017549705.1 of Bacteroidales bacterium. GTDB lineage: Bacteria > Bacteroidota > Bacteroidia > Bacteroidales > F082 > Limimorpha. The sequence continues at coordinate 4,245 of JAFYNO010000008.1, forward strand.
ATTTTAATACTAACAAAGAAAATCCAATAATTTTTATTTTTTAATTTTTTGAAAATTTTTGTTACACGTATATAAAAAAGTTGTAATTTTGCAGTCCGAAAAATTTAGAGAAAAAAGATAGATATGTATTTAACTGCAGAAAAGAAAGAAGAGATTTTTGCAAAGTACGGTAAAAACGCACAGGATACCGGCTCAGCAGAAGGACAAATTGCATTGTTCACATTCAGAATCAAGAATTTAACAGAGCACATGAAGACCAGCAAGAAGGACATCGCAACAAAGCGTTCACTGGTCGCTCTCGTAGGTAAGAGAAGAAAACTCCTCGCCTATCTGAAGAAGAATGATATCGAAAGATATCGTACCATCATTAAAGAATTAGGTATTAGAAAATAATAGCATTGTTTATCAATGCCCTTGCGAAAAAAGGCAATGTTTGTTGCCTTTTTTCGCATTGTTGTATGCCTAATTAAAAGCGGTTTATTTAATTAATTATTAAAAAGTTTTATTATGGGTCCAGAAGGTATTAAACAGACCATACAAACTGGTAAGGACATTATTACCATCGAGACAGGACGTCTGGCCAAGCAGGCCGACGGTGCAGCGGTAGTGACATGCGGTAAGACAGTGTTGCTCGCAACAGTAGTTGCAGCAAAGGAAGCGAAAGACGATGTCGATTTCCTGCCTCTTTCAGTTGATTATAAAGAAAAATACGCCGCCACAGGTAAGTTCCCTGGCGGTTTCTTCAAACGCGAAGGCAAGCCATCAGACTATGAGATTTTGATCTCACGTCTCGTCGACCGTGCCATCCGTCCTTTATTCCCTGACGATTTCCACGCAGAAATCCAGGTGCAGATCACTTTGCTATCAGGTGAGACCAACGTTCTTCCTGACGCTTACGCAGCATTGGCGGCATCAGCAGCTATCGCAGTGTCAGACATCCCGTTCCACGGTCCTATCTCAGAAGTCCGCGTGGCAATGATCAACGGCGAATACGTCATCAACCCGCGTGCTGACGAACTCGAGAACGCCGACCTTGAACTCATGGTGGGTGCCACAATGAAAGACATCTGCATGGTGGAAGGCGAATCGAAAGAAATTTCAGAAGCACAGATGATTGGCGCATTGAAAGCCGCTCACGAAGCCATCAAAGGTCAGGTGCAGGCACAGCTCGACCTCGCTTCACGCGTTGAGAAAGCTAATCCTAAACGCGAGTACTGCCACGAAGTCAACGACGAGGATCTTCGCGCTGACATGATGGAGTGCTGCTACAAGCCATGCTACGACTTCGCTCTTACAGGCAACGCCAACAAACACGAGCGCGAGGACGCATTCCAGGCAATCCTTGACAACTATCTCACAAAATACACCGAGGAGGAACTCGAAGAGAAGACCTCGATGGCAAAACGTTACTTCCACGACATCGAGCGTAAGGCAGTGCGTGACGCTATCCTCATCGAGCGCAAACGTCTCGACGGCCGTAAACTCGACCAGATCCGTCCAATCTGGACAGAGGTCGACGTGTTGCCATCATGCCACGGTTCAGCCATCTTCACACGTGGCGAGACACAGGCATTGGTGACAGTGACACTCGGCACCAAGCTCGACGAGCAGACCATCGACGGCGCTGTCGTTGAAGGCACAAGCAACTTCATGCTGCACTACAACTTCCC
>JAFYNO010000077.1 GCA_017549705.1 Bacteroidales bacterium
ACAGTTTTTGAAGCTTAACCAAAAGCAAATCAACGTGTTGATAGGCATGGGCGGTGCCTCAGCATTAGCTGCCATCTTCCAGGCCCCTATCACCGGTGTTATCTTCGCCATGGAGGTCTTCATGATTGACATCTCCATGACGGCACTCGTCCCGATCCTGATTTCAGCATTTTGCGCGATCCTTACCTCATATTATTTCCTAGGTAAAGCCGTTGAATACGAAATCATCATTTCAGAGTCATTTATCCCTGCTAACTCATTGTATTACGTGGGTTTAGGTCTCGTAGTGGGACTCGTCTCAGCTTACTTTATGAGGATTTATTTCGATGTCGGAAAGAAGTTCAGCAAGTTCCAAAACCCTTGGTTACGTTTCATCATCGCTGGCTTCGGTCTTGGTGCCTTGATTTTCGTGTTCCCGTCGCTCTATGGCGAAGGTTACGAAACCATCAACGCGGCACTCAACGGCAAGTCGGAACTCATCCTTTTCAACACAATTTTCGAGCCATTTAGCAATAACATCTGGATCGTTATCTTGATTTTTGTTGCGATAATCTTGTGCAAGGCGTTTGCCACATCGCTCACATTCGCTGCAGGTGGAGTAGGAGGCACCTTCGCTCCTGCATTGTTCCTTGGTGCTATGACAGGTATGGTTTATGCATTAGTTATCAATAACTTAGGTATCGGTAACCTCGATGTGTCGAAGTTCGCGCTGGTGGGCATGAGTGGTGTCATAGCAGGCATGCTGCACGCTCCATTGACTGGCATCTTCCTCATCGCTGAAATCACCAATGGCTACTCATTAATGGTGCCGCTGATGATAGTGTCGGCACTCTCGCTCGCAGTGAACCGCATGTTCTTCAAAGAGTCAATCTACACCAGAAGTATCGCTGAAAAAGGAGTGAAAGTCTCGTTCAACAAAAACGAAACCATCCTCAGCATGATGACTTCCGACAACCTCATCGAGACGAACTTCAAGACCATCCGTCCTGAGCAAACGCTAGGCGATTTGGTTAAAGTCATCGCTTCTTCAACCAGAAATATCTTCCCGGTTGTGGCCGAAAATGGAGATTTCAAGGGCCATATCCTCTTCGACGATGTTCGTACATTTATGTTTGACACAAAGCTCTATGACACTCCGGTCGAAAAAATCATGGTTTATCCGGATTACATCATAAACTATGATGAGACGATAGAAAGCATTGTCCAGAAATTCGAGGAGTCACACAAATACAACATCGTGATTGTCGACCACGGCAAGTACCTTGGCTACATCTCGCGCGCCAATGTCTTCACTACTTATCAAGCGACTCTGAAAGAAATATCCGCGGAATAATCACCCTTTCGTCATTTCGAGCGACCGCAGGGAGTCGAGAAATCTACAGCAAATGAAAGGAGTAGATTTCTCCACTACGCTTCGCTCCGGTCGAAATGACGGGCCTTTGAATGATGGAAATTGTCATTCCAAATCATCCACATCAAAAATATCACCACATAGAACATTATCTTAAAGATAACGTCATGTGCTAATGCGAATGAATCAGGGAATGGTCTTAAAAATAAGGCAATTCCAACTACTCTAACCACATTTGTAAATTCAACAATCACCAATCCGAGCGGAATGTACCACGCTTTATGCTTCCATGGGCCAGGAAAGATGAGCATCAGGAAGAGCCAGTGCAGCCACTGCTTGAGGCTGGTGCATTCGGGCGCCACCGTCACTGCAGAATATCCATCATGATAGTTTTCAAAGATGATGGTCTGCCCTTTGGTAAAGAAATCCATGCCGAAGATGTGCTCCAGTACCCAGTTGCCCTGGTTGAAAAGTAGCTTCGAAGCCCACACAAAGAGCTCGTCGATGGTGCCCTTGATAGGCCAATAGTCCATCGGTCCCTCCCAAATCAAATAAAGGAGATGAAAACTGAAAATCAAAACAAAGAACAACCCGACGTCAAAATACGTCTGGTACTGCTTGTCAGCATAAAGCTCCTTTATCTTTTCTTTGGTAATTGTCATTTCGAGCTTGTCGAGAAATCTACTCCTATTTAATTCTGTAACCGATAGTCAATTGCACAGCACTTGTAGTCGATTTAGCCTCCTTATACAGATACTTAATCTCTTTTTCTTCTTTCAGATAATAAGGCTCTTTTGTCTTCATGACATCCATGAAACCGAGCGAATAACGAGCTGAGAAAAACACATCACCCCAATAGCATGTCAGTCCTCCGATAGCGCTGAGATTCAATGGGTTGTATTCCTTATCGCTTTTATAAACAGTCGATTCGCGAAGAATACCCAGTTCACCGTCTTTTATCACTCTGAAGCAATAGCTTGGCTGCACACCGAGGTCAACAGATAGATATTTGATTGGCTGAATCTTCAAAAGTACGGCAGCGCTGATGTTGCTCATCTTAAGAGACCCCTTGTAATTGTAGGTGATGACATCATCATCGGAAATATCCTTCTGGTTAACCTTGCCTTTCAAAGTGTAACCATATTGATTATAAAGGACTTCAAACTGCAATGATAATAATTTGCTGGCTTTATATTCGAAAAATCCACCAATTATAAATCCGCCGTTAGGCTTTACAGATGCTCCTTCAACAATAGGATATGCGACATTATACCCTGTTGTGTCATGACTTATTGGATTGATAATAGGAATAGGAGTTGGTAATCTGCTGTCGTCGTAATAAAACCCTTTATCGATATTCATCATGTTGATGCTACCGCCAACGAAAACACCATAATGCATGTCTTCCTGAGCTGTTAATCTCAGTCCGAATATTGCTAAAAAGCAGATTAAAAACGCAAGTTTCTTGTTCATTTTCCAAAAAATTTTTTACAAAAGTAAGCAAAAAAAATAAAAAGCAGTATATTTGTGAGATTTTTTTAGAGAATTTTTATGGATTTGAGAGTCACATGCGTGCAGAGCGATGTCATCGCGAGAGATCCGGAGGCTAACCGACGCCATCTCGACGAGATGCTGAAAAACGTTGAAAACACTGATATCATCGTGTTGCCAGAGACGTTTACAACTGGCTTTCCAGCAGATCCAAACGAGTTTGCGGAAGAGGTCGGGGGCGTGACTATGCAGTGGATGCAGGCAAAGGCTAAAGAGAAAAATTGTGCGGTGTGCGGCACTATAGTGTTGAAAAACAATGGTTTTTACAACAGCTTCATCTGGATGGAACCAGATGGCCGACACCTAATATATAATAAGAGACATCTGTTCACCATGGGAGGCGAACTCGGACTCAACCCGGGACAGGAACGCATAACGATAGAATACAAAGGCTGGCGAATCCGTCCTTTCGTGTGCTACGACCTGCGTTTCCCAGTGTGGGACCGCAACAGCTTCAAAGACGGCAAGTTTGAATACGATATCGCCATATTTACTGCTGAATGGCCAAAGAAGAAATCAGAGGTTTGGAACACCCTTTTGAGAGCGCGAGCCATTGAAAATCAAGCGTTTGTGATAGGTGTGAACAGAGTCGGAATTGACGATAGCAACATCGAATACAAAGGTGAGAGCATGGTCCTCAACGTGAAAGGTCGCGTGGTGGAACAAGCCGCCCCAGGCGAAAGTGTCTTCACAGCAGAGCTCAGTGAATTCGAGCTTGAAGCGTTCCGCCAGTATTTTGTTGTATCAAAAGATTGGGATTAATCTGTCATTTCGACTGGAGCCGATAGGCGGAATGGAGAAATCTACAGCATTTGAAAGGAGTAGATTTATTCACCAGAGGTGAATGCTTTCGCAAGCTCAGGTCTCGACTCCCTTCGGTCGCTCGAAATGACAAATAAAAATATAGAATATGGATATAATTATTGCTGGAGACGGTGAAGTTGGCATGCACTTGGCGGAAGCTTTGGAGCGCAGCGACCATAACATCACAATTGTGGACCCTCACGAGGAACTTCTCAAGATGATGGAGTCGCACTCCGACCTCATGACAATTGCCGGAGACTCAACATCTATTAGCACTTTGCAGAAAGCCAACGTGAAGAAGGCCGACATGGTCATCGCGGTGCTTCACGACGAGCATATCAACCTGCTGACGGGTATCTTGGCTAAGAAACTCGGAGCCAAGCGAGTCATAGTGCGAGTCAACACCATGGAAAACCTCAGTCCCGAGTCGTGGAGAATCTACCAAGATCTCGGCATTGACGGCATCATCTCGCCAGAAGATATTGCAGCTCAAGAGATTATCACCTTGCTGAAACAGACAGCAGCTACCGAGGCGTACGACTTTGCGGGTGGCAAACTCGAGATGTACATGATGAAGCTCGACGATAAAGCCACTGTGCTCGACAAGCCTATCGAGGTGATTGCAGAGCGCTTCAAACACCTTGATTTTAAGCTGGTTGCAATACATCGTCGCCAGAATACCTTTATCCCGCATGATGGTGATACTATGAAAGCTGGCGATATGGTTTACGTCATCACCAAACCGAGTGCCGTCCGCGAGCTGATGCAGCTGGGCGGAAAGAAGAAATACGATATCCGCAACGTGATGATCATCGGAGGCGGACGTGTTGGCCGTATCACAGCTAAACGTCTCGAAAACGATATGGACATCAAGATCGTTGAGATTGATAAGAGCCGTTGTGTTGAACTGACGAATTCGCTGTCTAACACATTGGTAGTCAATGCTGATGCCCGTGACGTGGATATGCTTGAAGAAGAAGGCATCAAGAGTGTCGACGCTTTCATTGCAGTGACTGAAAACACTGAGACTAACATCCTAACTTGTTTGCAGGCTAAGGCATATGGAGTGAAAAAGACCATCGCCCTTGTCGATAACATCGATTATATCGACATCTCGCAAAGTATTGGTATTGATACGATTATCAATAAAAAACTCATTGCTGCAAGTTACATAGTGCGCTACACTTTGGGTGACAACGTCTCCACTCTGAAGTGCCTCAGCGGCATCGATGCCGACATCATGGAGTTTATGGTTCCGGATGGTTGTGCAGCTACCATGCGGCCAATCAATAGGTTACATGTCCCTGAAGGCGCCATCATCGGAGGTATAATAAGAGGAGAGGTTAGCTACATTGCCACTGGCGACTTCCAAATCGAAGCAGAAGATAGAGTAGTGGTGCTGGCGCTGCCGCAGGCTATTAAAGAAGTGGAAAAGTTATTTCGTTAACCGTCATTTCGACTGAAGCCGTTAGGCGGAATGGAGAAATCTACTGCAAACAAAAGCTGATGATCTATGAAAGAAAGTTACATCTATATAATGACTAATAAAAACAAAACAACTTTATATATAGGTGTAACAAATGATTTGATCAGAAGAGTCTACGAACATAAGAATCATGAAATAAAGGGTTCTTTTTCAGATAATTATAATTGTGGGATTTGTGTTTATTATGAAAAATATAATGACATAAACATAGCAATTGAAAGAGAGACTCAGTTGAAAAAATGGAATAGATTAAAAAAGAAAAATCTGATAAATTCTAAAAATCCTAATTGGATAGAATTAGTTAATGATAATGATATTATAAATATTGATGACTTGAATTGTAAGGAGTAGATTTCTCCGCTCCCTACGGTCGGTCGAAATGACGGATAAAATGAAACGTATTCCGGTTTTTGTAAAAATCACTTTCAAACTATATCTGCTGCTGGTTGCGATATATACAGCATTCAGAGTGGCGCTGCTTTTGCTAAATTTGGATCGCGTAGGCTCAACAACCATTTGGGAAGTTGTTCAAGCCTTCATCATGGGCGTTCGATTCGATATTGTCACTATTGGATTTGTAATCGCAATTCCAACGATAATTCTTACGATTTTTTCATTTTTTGGCAAGAAATCCAGACTTTTCGAACTAATCTACACCTGGGTTCTAACTGTTTGTTTTACAATAACTTTCGGAATCTGTGCCGCTGATATCCCTTATTTCGACCAGTTTTTTGATAGGTTCAACATCACCGCTTTCGAGTGGATGGCAACAGGCGACAGTGTCTTCGTCTTCAAGATGATTTTCGAGGAGCCGACTTACATCCTCATGATGCTGCCTGTGCTCGCCTCAGGTTTCGTCTTCTGGTTTTTTGCCAATCGCATCATGAAACGCTCAACAGGTTGGGAGTCAGTGTATTATGTGCAATACAGCATCTACACTGTGCTGCTTTGGGGACTTGTTTTTATAGGAATGAGAGGCCGCTTGAACGAGAAATCTCCTATCATGGTCGGTACCGCTTATTTCGGTAACAACGCCATGCTCAATCAATTAGGATTGAACCCTAACTTCACCCTTGCCCGCAGCTGGCTCGATAGCAAAGACCCTGATAACCAGAAGGTTAGGTTTATGTCGGATGAGGCTGCAATTGCTTTAGTGCAGAAGAATCTTGGGATTGAGAATCCGGATGAAGAATTTCCTATTGCGCGTGCAGTAGATTTCTCCACTTCGCCTAACGGCTCCGGTCGAAATGACGGGGGGTACAATGTCATTGTCGTCATTATGGAGGGCATGAGCTACAACAAAACGGCTCATGGTGGCAACACCCACAACCTTACACCTTTCCTCGATGCTTTGATGGATAAGTCGTTGAGTTTCAACAACTGCTACACCAGCGGCACTCACACTTACTGTGGCATTTACACCACCTTCACGTCCTATCCGGTGATATTCCGCAACCATGCTCTCAAACGAATACCGGTTTTGCAATACGATGGCATAGCCGCCACCTTGCAACGCCAAGGCTATCAAACCGCTTATTTCACCACTCACGACAAGGAGTTCGACAATGTGGCGGGCTTCCTGAGCCAAAATGGTGTCGAAAAAATAATTTCTCAGGCCGACTATCCTGTCAGCGAAGTCCAAACCACACTTGGTGTTCCTGACGATTATATGTTCCGTTTCTCGATGCCTATTTTCGATGAGATGGCCGGCAATAACCGTCCTTTCTTCGCTGCCATGATGACCGCTTCCGACCACGGTCCGTACTACATTCCTGACTATTTCGAGCCAAGAAACACTGAACAGAAGTACCAGATCACGGAATATGCCGACTGGTCGCTGCAGCGATTCATTGAGATGGCACACGAAAAGCCTTGGTTCGACAACACTCTCTTCGTCTTTGTCGCTGACCATGGTGCCGCTCTTGACACCGATTATTCCATTCCGCTCAGCTATTTCCACACTCCTCTGGTGTTTTATATGCCCGACAAGTTGCAGCCGCAGGTCAACGAAGCCATCGCCAGCCAGATGGACGTCTTCCCGACAGTTATGGGCATTTTAAACAAATCGTATATAAATAATACTTTCGGTATCGATTTGCAAAAAGATAGCCGCAAATACACCTATTTCATGGGCGATGACAAGTACGGAGTGCTCAACCACGAGTGGCTTTTGATCAACAAACCGTCTGAAGATCAAATTGGTTTATACAAATATCAGGAAAAAGAGAAGAAAAACTATATTTCAGACTATCCCGAGCTTGCAAAAGAGATGCAAAAATACGCTGAATCGGCTTGGCAAGTCAGTGAATATCAACAAGATAAGAAAAAATCGAAATTTTTGTCGCACGAATAAAAAATATGTGTAATTTTGCGGTCGGAAATGCCCAATGGTGTAATTGGCAACACGACTGACTCTGGATCAGTAAAGTCTAGGTTCGAACCCTGGTTGGGCAACACAATGAAAAAATGAGATATTGAAAAATATCTCATTTTTTTTATAATTTTTGTAAAACCTATTTAAATAATCATTAACTTTGCATTTGACTATTTTTCGCTTAGTAGTGGAATTTGAAGATGAGACAAGTTGAGCGAAAAATCCCAATGTGTTTTTATAAATGATTGAAATCCAATAGATTAGGTGATTTCGATGTCCCCGAGATATGCTCGGTACAGTAACCGTGCCCCTTATTTAAATGAGTAAAATAGAGAAAAATGCAGTCGCTTGGTATGTGTTTCGCGTTACTTATCAGCGCGAATTGACGGCTGCAAAGCAACTTGAGGAACTGGGCATCGAGCACTTCATCCCAACGGTCAGAACAAAAATCCGCAACGAAAAAGGTCTTGCTATTGGTTGGAAAACCGAGCCGCTCATTCATAACTACATCTTCATTCACGACAGTTACACCAATCTTCTGGCCGTCAAGCAGTATAAAATCGATTATCTACGTTTCATCATGGGCAAGGACGACGAAGGGATGGTCAGCGTGCCGCAGTACGTGCCCGACAAGCAGATGTCCGATTTCATGAAGGTGGTTCGCACCATGGGCTCTAAACCGGTCGACCCGAACATCGACCTCCGCAAAGGTGACAGAGTCCGCGTCATGACTGGCCCATTCGAAGGAGTTGAAGGCATATACATAAAGATGCCAAACCGTCATGAAAAGCGAGTGGTTATCAAAATCGAAGGAATAGCGGCAGTAGCGACACTTGCTCTCAATGCAGCAGATGTCGAGAAGCTAGAACCAATAAAAGAAGAAAAACAAAAAAAATATAATTTTTAATAAAACTAAAAAATATGAAAAATAATCAAGAATTAGAACTTAGGGAACCTTTTGCTATTTACTCAAGAATACCAGGAAAAACTAGTAAACCAGGACGTATGACAGTGGAAGAGTATTTTGGTGAACTTAGAAGAATGGTAGATGAGTATTATGACAGTGTACATCTAAAACTATAAATAGAATTCATCCTGAGGCTCGAAGAATGCTTTCGCATAATAAAAAATGGAATTATATCTTCCATATTGAGGATGAAATAGTAGTAGTTGACCGTATTTTAGCATCAAGCACTATATCAAAGTAAGTAATTATGAAAATCTCAGTAGCAGGTACAGGATACGTAGGATTAAGCATTGCAACACTTTTGGCTCAGCATAACGATGTCACCGCAGTCGATGTCGTCCCAGCTCGTGTTGACCTGGTGAACAACAAGAAATCTCCAATTCAGGACGACTATATTGAAGATTACCTTGCCAATAAGCCGTTAAGTTTGAAAGCAACTCTTGATCAGGAGGCAGGTTACAAAAATGCCGAGTTTGTGGTGATAGCCGCCCCGACAAACTATGATAGCCAGAAGAATTTCTTCGATACCTCTGCTGTGGAGGCAGTTATTGATGCTGTCCTCAAGGTGAATCCTGATGCTGTGATGGTCATCAAGTCAACCATTCCGGTTGGATATACTAGAGGTCTTTATGTGAAATACCTGAAGAAAGGCGTCAAGAAGTTCAATCTTCTCTTCTCGCCTGAGTTCTTAAGAGAAAGCAAGGCTCTTTACGACAACCTCTATCCGAGCCGTATCATCGTGGGTATCCCTAAAATGATGACCGGTGCTGAATATCAGGAGGAAAACGAGGCTATCAAGGCTTTGACTGATATTAACTGGCTGACAGAAAAAGCCCATATCTTTGCTAAACTTTTGCAAGAGGCTGCCATCAAAACAGATGTTCCTACCTTGTTCATTGGCATGAAGGAGGCTGAGGCTGTGAAGCTGTTCGCAAACACATATCTTGCGTTAAGAGTCAGTTACTTCAACGAACTCGATACCTACGCTGAGATGAAGGGTCTCGATACCCAAGCCATTATCGATGGCATCGGCCTCGACCCGCGTATCGGCTCTCACTATAACAACCCGAGCTTCGGTTATGGTGGCTACTGCCTCCCGAAGGATACCAAGCAGCTCTTGGCCAACTATGAGGATGTGCCTCAGAACATGATGACGGCAATAGTCGAGTCAAATAGAACTCGTAAGGACTTTATTGCTGACCAAGTCCTGAAGATGGCAGGTTATTATGCCTACTCAACCAACAACCAGTATGGTGCTGAGCATCAAACTCCAACCATCGGTGTTTATCGCTTGACGATGAAGAGCAATAGCGACAACTTCCGTCAATCTGCTATTCAAGGTGTTATGAAGCGTATCAAGGCCAAGGGCGCCCAGGTCATCATCTATGAGCCGACATTGGAAGACGGCAGCACTTTCTTCGGATCGTTAGTTGTCAACGACTTAAAGAAGTTTAAAGAGCAATCTCAAGCCATCATCGCAAACCGATATGATTCGTGCCTTGATGACGTTATAAATAAGGTATACACTCGCGATATTTTCAAGCGCGATTAGTCGTCATTTCGA
>JAFYNO010000078.1 GCA_017549705.1 Bacteroidales bacterium
CGGCTTTTCGGCGAGAATGTACCTCCGATGTCGTCAACGAAACCGTTTACCGGACATACCACAAGTGCCTCTGGCTCAATCGAAGCTGTGTTCTGCATTTTGGCGTTGCAAAACGGTTTTTTGCCTGTCAATTTGAACTGGTCGCAGCCCATCGAAGACGGCATAGTGCCTGTGCATCAAGCAGTTAAAAAAGAGTTAAAGCATGTCTTATGCAATGCCTTCGGCTTTGGCGGTAACGATTCATCGCTTTTGATTTCAAAAGACACGAGACATCAAGACACGAGACACGAGACTTTTGGATTAGAGTCTCATGTCACACGTCCCGAAGTCACGAGTCCACTCTTCGTTCTTTCGGCGAAACAGATCTCGGTGCAACAGCCTTTATTCGAGGACTGGATGACGCAACCAGTTGAGTATCAAGAACCTTTCAACCGCTCCATCGACCCGAGTTTCAAGGATTATATCTCTCCTATCGAAGCACGTCGTATGGGAAAGATTCTGAAACGCGCCATAGCCACTTCAAAAGGAGCCATCAAAGCGTCAGGATTGGAAATCGTTGATGCCATCATCACTGGAACAGGCTACGGATGCATCGAAAACACTGAGTTTTTCCTTGAAGCGCTCTCGAAAGACGGCGAGCAGATGCTCAGTCCGACATATTTTATGCAGTCAACGCACAACACCATCAGCTCGTTGGTGGCCATTCAAACGAAAAATCACGGCTACAATGTGACGTATGCGCACAAAGGCATCTCGTTCGACAGCGCCTTACAAGATGCGGTTTTGCAGATGCGCTTGGGTAAGATAAACTCAGCCCTTGTTGGCGGTCACGATGAACTGACACCGACGTTTTACAATATCTTGAAAAAAGGTGGCATGATGGGTCAGGACGAAGAAATGTGCGGGGAAGCCGCCGTTTCGGTAGTTGTTAGCACAAAAAGCGACAATTATCTTTGCAAATTGGTGAATTTCAAGATGTTACATAAGCCATCAATGGATAAATTGAAGGCGGTGGCAGCCGATTTCAAAGCAGATTATATTCTTACCGGAATTAGTGGAAATCATAAAAGCGATGAGGCTTATCTTGCTGAGACTAAAGAGTTGTATGGCGATGCTAAGTTGCTGAAATACAAACACATATTTGGCGAAAGCTTCACCTCATCTGGCATTGGATTTTATGTTGCTGCTCAATGCTTGAAGGCAGGAAAGATTCCGGCTCATCTTTTTGTAAATCCGAGCGACGCTACCGACAAAAAGCCATCTAACATCTTGATTTTCAATCATTCTAACGGAAATACTTATTCATTAACATTATTGGAGGCGTAATTATGTGGAGATTGATAGGACTTGTTTCGCTGCAGACGTTTTTCCTCGCAGGAGGCCAGGTTTTCCTGAAGCTCGCAATGGAGAAACTCCCGAAATTCGAGTGGACTTGGGCATATTTCAAGATTGTGTTGGTCGACTGGTGGCTGCTAGCTTGCGGCGTCAGCTTCGGCGTTGCGACGGTTTTGTGGCTCTACATCCTCAAAAAATTCCCGTTCAGCCAAGCCTATCCACTCACCAGCCTCTCGTTTGTGTTTGGAATGATAGCCGCTTGGCTAGTTTTCGGTGAGGCAGTGCCATTCTCGCGCTGGATCGGTCTAATTTTAGTAGTCGCTGGTTGTTTTTTAATCATGAAATAGTATGAAAAAATTATATCTCATTGGCTTTCTGCTGCTTACAAGCATTTTCAGCTTCGCTCAATCTGACGAAGAAGTTATGAATATGCTGACTCAGGCAGCCGCCTCAATGCAGTGCATGAATTGCCGTTTCACTCAACAGAAAACAATGGCAATGCTTGAGCAACCAACTGTAGCTGAAGGACTTATGAGCTATAACTCGCCAGATAAGATGCGTTGGGAATACACCTCGCCATATTCATTTGCACTTGTTGTCGACGGTGAGAAAATCACAAAGATTACCGATGGAAACGAAGAAATTCTTGACGCGAAATCAGGCAGGATGTATCAAGGAATTGTGAGCATCATCATGAGCAGCGCTACAGGTAAAAAACTCTTCGACAAATCGATGTTTGATGTAGTAATCACTAATGATGGCGTGTTTTGGAAAGCCGAGATGCAGCCCAAGAAACACAATATGAAACGCATGTTTGCCATGCTCACTTTCTATTTTGAAAAAGCAAGCAACATCATCAGTAAAGTGGAGATGACCGAAGCAGGCGGCGATGTGACTTTGATATAGTTTTACGACATGAAAATCAACGAGTTATGCGACTAACAAACGGCTTATTCATAATTGAATCTATACAGGATACGGAAGGTGGCTTTGAGGCTGTTTTGCGCACCAATCCAGAGCATCCGATTTACAAGGCACATTTCCCGGGAAGTCCAATAACGCCAGGCGTTTGCATTATTCAAGCTGCAGGAGAATTACTCGAAAAAATACTCAATCGCAAACTCTATCTGAAGACCGTTAAAAACGTGAAATTCCTTTCGGTAATCATTCCTGAAGAAGGCAAAAAAATAAGATATAGTTTTTCAAATATCGCAGAAGACGAAAATGGTGTGAAGACGCAGGTCGTGGTGAGCGACGACAGCACCGTTTATGCAAAAATATCATTGATTTTCAGTAATGAACGACTCTAAGACATCGAAGATATGCGTGGTGATGCCGACCTACAACAACGCCGGCACGCTGCGTGACGTGGTGGAACGCACTTTGCAGTTTTGCCCAGATGTCATTGTCGTAAACGACGGATGCACAGACACTTCCGCAGATATTTTAGCTGATTTTGGAGAAAAAATCACTATTGTCGATTATGGTAAAAACCGAGGCAAAGGCTACGCTTTGAAACAAGGTTTCAAAAAAGCCAAAGAACTTGGCTTCGACTACGCCATTACTATCGACTCCGACGGACAACATTTCCC
>JAFYNO010000079.1 GCA_017549705.1 Bacteroidales bacterium
AATATCCATACTGCGGGTTTAAGCACTACGAGCATCCATGCGGGTAACAGTCAGGACTCGTTCCTTGAGTCGATGGCAGCGGCGGCACAAGCGGTGCATAACTACTTCAAGCAGCCGGGCAGAGACATAGTATATATCGACGTGATGAATAACCTCTCTGTTGACTGTGACTGCAATCCGAATCCGGCACCGCCAGAGATAGAAGATATCGGCATCTTGGCATCCACCGACCCGATAGCTCTAGACAGGGCGTGCCTCGACCTCATCTTCAACATGAACCCGTCGCCAGGCAACGACCCACAGCCGCTCATCAACCGCATCACTGAGCTGCACGGCACACATATCGTGGAATATGCCGAACAGATAGGCCTCGGCTCACAGGCATATAACCTCATCGACATCGACGTCATCGGCATCGAGGAGATAAACCAGGAGAGCCCTGACCCGGAGACGTTGCGTTACAACGTCTTCACCATCGACGGCAAGAAGATCTTACACAACGCCAAGAGCCTTGAGTCGCTGAAACCCGGTGTGTATATCATCAACGGGAAGAAACAACTTATTGTGAAATAATCTTGTGATATTGGCAGACTTGCAGTTTGCCTTCGCCGTCGCGTAGGTGCATGCCGTTGCCGAGACAGTAGCGCCACATCTTACAGTCGGCGCAGTCGTCTTTTTTCATCCATTTCCTATCACGATAGACGTTGAAGCGGTTTTGCCAGACGTCCCAGAAGCTGTCTTTGTAGATGTTACCTTGATGGTAGTCGGCGCGGATGCTGAGGCATCCCGAGATGGAGCCGTCGGCGAGCACCGATGCTATGTTGATGCCCGCGCTGCAGGAGTATACATGGTTGCGCACCTCGCCTTCGTAGTCACCGAGGAAGCCGTCACAGCCGTAGTCGGCACGTATCTTACCTTCGAGGCGGGTCTGTTTGATGAATTCGAGCATCTCGACAAACTGAGCGTTCGACAGCTGCAGTTCGGGCTCGCCTTCGGCTCGCCCGAACGGAAACACAGTGAACAAACGCCATCTAGTGATGCCAAGTGAAATCAAGAAGTCTCTAAACTCTGGCAGATATTTTATGGTTCTTTGGTTGACGCAGGTGATGACGTCCCAGGTGAGGGTAGGGTGTTGTCTCATCGCCTCGACGGCCGTCAGCACGTTTTTGTAGCTCGAGGCGTTGCCGCGCATCCAGTTATGGTCTTCTTCGAATCCGTCGAAGCTCACCGCTATGCTTCTCAGTCCGTTGGCGACGAACTCGTCGAGCTTCTCGGGTGTCAGCAGCATGCCGTTGGTCACCATGCCCCAGACGAAGCCGCGTTTGCTTATCTCGGCGCCGCATTCAGCGAGGTCGCGGCGCATCATAGGCTCGCCGCCGGTGGTGATGACCATCACCTTGGACGGGTCTTGGTGTGTCTTTATCTCATCTAAAACTTTGAGGAAGTCGCCGAGAGGCATGTCGTTTTGCTCGGAGAGCATCCGGCAGTCGCTGCCGCAGTGACGGCAGTTGAGGTTGCACCGTAACGTGCATTCCCAGAAAAGCTGGTGAAGCTCATGCTCCTCAACGCGCTGTTTGAGAACAGCGCGGTTGAGTTCAAGCATAAGTCGTTTACTTATTCTCATCTTCGCCTAAACGAGCCTTGATGTCCTTAAGCTGGTCGCGGAGACGTTGTGTCTCTTTGCCGTAGGCTTCGATGACTTCAGGTGAGCCGTAGACGGCGGCACCTTCGCGGCGTGTGAGGATCTGTTGGATGGAGTCGCGCTCCTGGATGAGCTGTGCTCTCTCAGCCTTCGTCAAGCCCTTGCTTGAGAAACAAGCCGTCAGCATAGCCAAGCCTGCAAGCACTGCAATCCAAATTGTTCGAACTGATTTTTTCATATCGAAAGTGTTATAACGCTGCAAAGATAATAATTTTAGATTAAAGATAATAGATAAAAGATAAAAGATTTTTGTTTTTATACCTTTGCAATGATAACCATGATGTTGTTGACAAACATGTTGACTGCTATCGCCAGCAAAATCACGCCGAAGAATTTTCTTAGGATGAAGATGAGGTTCTGGCCTAATATCTTTTGAATCCAGTCGAGTTTCCTGATTACGATGTAGTCGAGAATGATGTTCAGCAGTAGTCCGATGAGGATGTTGACGATGGCGTAGTCGGCACGCAAGGAGAGGAGACCTGTCAAGGCACCTGGACCTGCAATGAGGGGAAACGCCACCGGCACTATGCTTGCACCGCTGTTGCTGCCCTCGTTTTTGATGATCTCACGGCCGAGGATCATCTCGACGGCGAGGACAAACAGCACGAACGAGCCTGCCACTGCAAAGGATTCCTTGTCGATGCCGAAGAGCTTCAGCAAGCCGTCGCCGGCAAAGAAAAACGCCAAAAACAAAGCCAAAGCCACAAGGCAGGCCTGACCTGCCTTGATGACTTTGTTTTGTTCCCTCATGCTTACAAAAATAGGTATCGACCCAAAGATGTCGATTATGGCCGCCATCACGAAGAAAGCACCGAAGATTTCTATGAAGTTTATCATATTCATTAGTTTTTCGTCATTTCGAGCGAAGTCGAGAAATCTACTGCTAAATACGCTTAAGCACTTTTATGCAGTAGATTTCTCCATTCCGCTTCGCTTCAGTCGAAATGACAGAGTGGGTAATTACATGTTTCTGCAAATGTAATGATAATGCGGGCCGAAGCGCTTGAATGCTGCCTCGTCGAGCTCTTCCTGATATTTTGGATGAGCGACGGAGATGATGAGTCGTGCGCGTTCCTGCAACGAGCGTCCGTAGAGGTTCACTGCGCCGTATTCGGTGATGAACCAGTGGATGTGGTTACGTGTGGTGACAGCACCCGAGCCCAGATCCAAAGCCGGCACAATCTTGTTGATGCCTTTCTTTGTTGTCGAAGGCATTGCGATGATAGCCTTGCCGCCGTCGGCACGCGACGAGCCGTAGACATAGTCGATCTGACCGCCCACGCCCGAGTAGATCTTGTCGCCAAGCGAGTCGGCGCACACCTGACCCGAGAGGTCGATCTGTATTGCCGAGTTGATAGATGTCATCTTAGGCTGCTGCGCGATGATGAACGGGTCGTTGGTGTACTCCACATCTTTCAGCAAAACCTCGTGGTTGCCGTCGATGAAGTCGTAAATCTTCTTTGAGCCCATCACGAAGGTTGAGACGATCTTGCCCTTGTCGAGTTTCTTGTTTTCACCTGTGATGATGCCTTTCTTCACCAATGGCAGGATGCCGTCGGAGAACATCTCGGTGTGGATACCGATGTTCTTATGGTTGTGTAGGCACGATAGGATGGCATTAGGAATGCTGCCGATACCCATCTGGAGGCAGGCGCCGTCTTCGATGAGCTCGGCGCAATAACGGCCGATGGTCTTCTCCACCTGGTTTGGCTCAGGCATCTCGACGGTGAGCAAAGGAGTGTCGTCTTCAACAAAAACGTTGATTCTGCTGATGTGGACCAATGCGTCGCCGAAGGTGCGTGGCACGTGTTTGTTGACCACAGCGATGACGAACTCGGCGTTTTCCATGGCTGCCAAGGTGGCATCGACGGATGAGCCCAACGACACATATCCGAACTTGTCGGGTGGGCACACCTGAATCATAGCCACGTTACATTTGATGTATTTCTCGCGGTAAAGCTTCGAAGTCTCACCAAGGAACACCGGGATATAGTCAGCTAATCCTTTCTGTACGCTTTCGCGGACGTTGGCTCCAACGAAGAAAGCGTTGTGCTGGAAGATGCCTTCAAACTCCGGATTGACGTATGGAGCGGCGCCTTCGGTGTGAAGGTGATGGATGTAAACGTTTTTCAACTCGCCGGCACGGCCGCGGTCGCAAAGGGCTTTCACCAGACATTGCGGCACACTCGACACCGAGCTGATATGCACATGGTCGCCCGATTTTATGACTTTCACAGCTTCAGCCGCTGAAACGGGCTTATATTGCTTTCTCATGAGTGTTATTTTTTTAGACACGGGACTTTTCATATCTCGTGTCTCATGTCTCTCGTCATTATTTTATTACAATTCTTTCAACAAATTTCTGATTTTCAGCGAAAACTGTGACGAAATAAACACCTTTGTCAAGACCGCTCAAATCGAGATGCGCCTCTCTACCATCACTGATTCCATTCATCACATTCTGTCCAACAATATTGAAGACATTATATTCAAACTGCTCTATATTATCAACAATGATGTGGATTTCGCCTTCTGAAGGATTCGGGTAAACCGACATGTTATATGTTATTTCGTCGACACCGAATACCTCATTGATGATTACATGAACGGTGAAGTCGACAGTCTGACCGTCGCTGGTGGCTCTGATGACGATGTCGGCCTCAGCCTGCTGGTCGTTGTTGCGGACAAGAGCCAAAATCTTGTTGGAGATAGTGGCGGTGATGGCTGTTGTATTTGAATTCGAAACGATGCTGTAAGTGATGTCCTCATCTGGGTCGTCATCGTCGGTGACGACGCCATCGAGGTTGACATCGATAGTCTCAGGATATTCGTTGAAGACGACATCTTCGACAGGATTTACAACGTATGGTGGCTCGTCAGGTGTTGGTGGAAGCGGTGCTTCACCGTTGAAGTTCTCAAGGCAGAAGTAAGCTGGTGTCACCATGCCGTAGGTGTTGTTCTTCGTTGATGAGAGCTCGAATGAGATTGTTTGGACAGCGCCGAGGGTGCTGAGGTCGAACCACTCCCAGGTGTTGAGGACATAGTCCTCGTCGTTGTTTTCGAAGCGGTAGTCAGCGAGGTAGAACTCGGCTGTGCCGACGGTCTGACCTGCAGCGTTCTTACCTGTTGCGGTGAGTTTGAACCAGTCAGGGTCGTTGCCTGATGTGCCGCCGAAAGGTGTCACGCCTGTCTCGCCTTCAAGGATGTGATTATAAGCCCAGAGGTTGTTGGTTAAGTAGAAACCTGTGACGGTATGCTCTTGTCCGTCAGCGGCATAGACATCGGTAGGCACGCCATATCCCATGACGTATGCCACTCCATATTGGTCTGAGCCGTCGAATCCTGCGCCGGTGGCCGCGGTGTATTGGGCGTTCAAGCCTGTCTGAGTCATATCAGTATGGTTTGATGCTGTGAAACCACCCCAAGCAGAATATGCAGGCCAGTAGGTGTTGGTGAAGAACCAGCCGCCGCTGACCATCAGGTTGTTTTCGTTGGCACCTGTCCAGATGCCGCTGGCGTTGAGTGTGACATCGTCGAAAGTGGCAGTGCCCACGTTGATGATGACTTCCTCACCCGACACGCTGATGTTCATGTCGACGTATAGACCGTTGCTTGTGGCGCG
>JAFYNO010000080.1 GCA_017549705.1 Bacteroidales bacterium
GACCTTGCACCGTTTTGATGTTGAAATGACGATAACCGGCCTTGTTTGGCTTGCCGTTCACAAACTGCACCATGCCTGCAACAGCGTAGTCGCCCTGGAAGTTTGAGTTGTCGAAGCACTCAATGACCGCTGGCGGTTCCGACAGATTTAAGTCTTTTTGTAACTCAGCTAATATGCGCTTTGAATGACGTTCAGGATCAACCAAAGAACGCAGTTTTTCGGTCTCAAAACGATATTGTTTTGCATTGCGGGTCGACAGCGCTAAAATCTCGAATTTCTCGCCCTTTTTAGGAATCGTGAACTTCACGTTTTCCAGTTCCATGTCGAGCTTCAGTGGCACGATGATTTCGTGGACTGAGCTCTCAAAACGCTGTCGTAACTCAATGATTGCCAACGATAATAGTTCCTCTTGCGTCTCTTCCAACTTACGTTTCATCTCGATAGAGAACGATTGGATTATCGCTCCTTGGATAATGCGCATGTAGTTGACATAAAATGAGCTGTCGGCATCGTCGAAAGAGAAGACCTCCATATCATGAAGCGTGTTGCTGCTCACTATGCTGCGCGCGTGGTAGTTCTCAAGAAGATCGTATTTGCGTTTGATGAGTTGTGCCTGCTCGAATTCGAGTCGCGAGGCGTGGTCCATCATCTGTGATTTCAAATCCTTTAAAACTCCGGAAATGTTACCTTTTATAACTTCTTTGACATTGTAAATCATAGAGTTATAATCATCTTCGGAGATGAGGTTGGCGCATGGAGCCTTACAGTTGCCGATATGATATTCGAGGCATGGACGGTTGAGAAAATGCTTGCAAGTTCTCAGTGGATAGACCTGTTTCAGGATGTCGAGCAGAGTTCGTGCAGTCATTACAGAAGGGTAGGGGCCATAGTAAAGCGAGCCGTCGTTGACCTTTTTTCTGGTAAGGAAAACACGCGGAAACTTCTCATTTTTAATACAAATCCAAGGATACGTCTTGTCGTCCTTGAGCATGATGTTGTAGCGCGGCTTGTACTGTTTGATGAAGTTGTTTTCCAACAAAAAAGCCTCGGCCTCGCTGCCTACCACGGTAAAACGGATATCAGCGATTTTGGAAACGAGGAGCCTTGTCTTACCGGTCTGTTCTTTATTGAAATAGCTTGATACTCTGCGCTTTAGGTTCTTTGCCTTGCCGACATAAATAATCTCGCCAGTCTCATCAAAATACTGGTAAACTCCCGGGGAAGTAGGAATTGTTTTTAGGATCGAGGTTATTTTGTCGTTCATTATTATTCTTTTGTCTCGCGCAGATTCCGCAGAGTTAGCAGAATTGTTCTTCCACATGATCTTGATTGCTAAAGCAATCTATCTCGCTGAGCTGGTCTTCCTTTTCTGCGAGATAGTTCGCTTGCGAACTTTAATTTTGGGAAGAACAGCTCTGCTATTTCTGCGTTTTCTGCGCGGGATGTTTAAAAGTGCTTAAATCCCTGCGCCTCTATCGGAATCTGATGATTATCAGGTGTTATGAGGTTGGCTTGTCCCTCGTCGGCGGTCATGTAGCCGATAATGCGGACGTCGTCCAAGTCCTTCACTTTTTCGTAGTCGCTTTGAGTGATGGTGAACAGCAGCTCATAATCTTCGCCGCCATTCAAAGCTGCAATGCTCGGTACGATGTTGAAATCCTTAGCTGTCTGTATCGTCTTCTGGTTCATAGGGATACGGTCTTCGTAAACTTGGCATCCCACTTTTGACTCCTTGCAGAGATGTAAAACTTCAGAAGCCAGTCCGTCGGAAATGTCAATCATCGAAGTCGGTTTAACCTTGATTTCCTTGAGTTTTTCGACGATATCGCGGCGAGCTTCAGGTTTCAGCTGACGTTCCAAAATATAATCGTATCCGGCAAATTCAGGTTGCATGTTCGGATCGGCCATGAAAGCTGCTTTCTCGCGTTCGAGGATAAGCAATCCGGTATAAGCTGCACCGAGGTTTCCGCTCACGCAAAGCAGGTCGTTGGGTTTTGCGCCGCTACGGTAAACAATGTCTTCTTTTTTAGCTTTACCAATCACCGTTACCGAGATGAAAAGTCCTGATTTTGAAGCTGTTGTGTCACCGCCCACGAGGTCCACGTGATAGCGGTCGCAAGCGAGGCGGATGCCACGGTAAATCTCTTCAATCGCCTCGACGGAATATTTGCTGCTGATGCCCAGCCCGACCACAATCTGAGTCGGGGTGCCGTTCATTGCATAGATATCTGAGAAGTTGACCACAGCTGCCTTGTAGCCGAGATGTTTCAGCGGGCAATACGTCATGTCGAAGTGCACTCCTTCGCAGAGAATGTCAACGGAGACAAGCGTTTGCTCGTCTTTATGGTCGATAACAGCCGCGTCGTCGCCGACGGCTTTCATTGTTGAGTCGTTGTAAATCTTGACGTTCTTGACGAGCTTGTCGATGAGTGCGAACTCGCCCAATTCCGAGAGGTTGGTGATGTTTTCCTGATCTGCCATTTTTGTGATAAAATTTTATGCAAAAATAGCAAATTTTTTGAAA
>JAFYNO010000081.1 GCA_017549705.1 Bacteroidales bacterium
CCTGAGCCAGGATCAAACTCTTCATTGTATATTGTTGTTCTTATTTTATTTTTCTGTTTTGTCCTGGCGGATTCACCTGTTTTCTAGTCTCTTTGGAATTTTAGGTTCCTTACCTTTCAGACTACTTTTTATTGGCTCATTGCTTTCAAAGAACTTCCACAATCTTTTTCGTGATTGCGGACTGCAAAGATACGGTGATTTTTATTTCTGTCAAGAAAAAAATGAAAATTTTTTAAAATATTTTTTCATAATTGAATATCAATGTGTTGTGATAAAAATTTTGGAGGACAGAACGCAAAATAGTCTCGAAAAATACTTTTCTAAGGCTTGTTTTTGCATTCTGCCCTCTAAAATTTTACGCCAAATCGCCAGAAATGAAAAAAATCTTTTTGTCAGTCATCTCCATTTTGACCATTCCTATGACGATAAAATTGACAAGAATGCGTTCTGCAGATTTTCTCTTCAAATGTGAAATTTCCATAAATTCCTCAAAGCTAATCTTCCCATGTTCGTTTAGGTATCGCAAAAGCAGCATTTCCTCGTCAGTAAAGGTGATTTGAATGTTATTTTTGTTCTT
Organism: Bacteroidales bacterium; assembly: GCA_017549705.1. Lineage (GTDB taxonomy): Bacteria > Bacteroidota > Bacteroidia > Bacteroidales > F082 > Limimorpha. The sequence continues at coordinate 578 of JAFYNO010000081.1, forward strand.
TTCTTGTTTCCACACCTTAATTAATATACTGTTTGCGACTATATTTTCGTCTTTTACGCGCACATACACCTTATATATATTATTATGGTCAGGAGCTTTGTGTTTGTGATGCTTGCTTTTGGGAATTATTACCTCTAAAACTGTTTTTCCGTTGATGTTCCATTCTTTTGCTGTGTATTCTACTTCTGGGCGACAGTACATTTGTGCCGCTGTTTGTATCATATGCTTCTCTTCTTCGGATCTAATGCCGGAAATTGAACCGTTGTCTTTAACACCTATTAATAAACGTCCGCCATCGGTATTGGCGAAGGCAACTAGCGAGCGTGCTATTTTTTTGCTGTCGGATACTTCAAATTTGAAATCCAACATCTGATGCTCGCCTTCCGCAATCAAATTCTGAATGTGCCCTGCCATCGTTCTGATTTTTTGCAAAAATATGAAAATTTTCTGCTCGCTGGAATTTGATGAGAAATTTTTAATAGGAGAGGGTAGAGGGTAAAATAGTCGTTTTTAGACGATTTAAGCGCATTAAAAATTTAGGGTGTAAGAATCTGTTTTTGACACAAAAAAGTGTCTTATATTGAAAATTCACAGCTGTAAAATCTTGTTTTTAAATAAATATCTTGAATTTTACAAAAATACAATATATTATATAAGTATAAGATATCCAATAATATACATAATTGTAAAACATAAAATCACAATTGTAAAAATAAAAGTAAAAAATTACACAACTAAAAATAAACTAATATTAGTAATAAATTACATAAAGATATGAAAATCAGGTAATATATAAAAATAACTAAAATAAATACTTTAAAATATGTAACAATTTTACAAATTTTTATTTGATGGTAAAAAATATATGTAAGTGATTGTTATAAAGTAAATTAAAAATAAAATATAAAGGAGTTTATTGAAGAAAATTATAATGTCCTTAATGTTTACAAAAATAAAATGCAAAAATTTAACTTTTGTATTGTTTTTCTTTTTACTTTTGTAATCTCATACAATGTTAAAAACGAATTTTTCAGGAGGGATATATCATGGAAGATATTAAAGACAGATTGGCTCATATTCTAAGAGCAAAAAATTTGACAGCTTCTCAGTTTGCAGAATTGATGGAAATTCAGCCGTCAAACGTGTCACATTTACTGAATGGAAGAAATAAACCAAGTCTAGATTTTTTGATAAAAATCAAAGATGTTTTTCCAGAATACAGTTTTGATTGGATCATAATGGGAAAGAAACCAATTACTATTAATGAGCCAAATCCAACAACAACAAATAATCAAGAGATCAAATTTGATGATGAAGATACTCGTGTTATTGAATTCGATGATATTGATGAGCATATTGATGAAATTGAGAGTGAAAAACCAGAAATGACAGAAGAACAAAGTGATATCCATTCATTGAATAATGAGATTAAAAAGATAATTGTAGTTTATTCGGACAAGACATTCGAAATACTCAATCAGCGACATTAATATAGGTAAACATTATTAAAAAATAAAAATATTAATGTATAAGATGATGTCATATCAACAAATTATTGTATATTTGTTGGCTAAAAATAAGATGTTTATCGATGTCTAAACAATTGTTCCTCAGTAAGTTCAAAGATTTTGTATCACAATATAAGCGTGTAGTTATTGTATCACACGTTAATCCAGATGGCGATGCTATAGGATCATCGTTGGCGTTTTGCTATTTTCTTTTGAAATTGGGATTGGATGTTAAAGTTATAATTCCAAATGATTTTCCTTCATTTTTATCATGGATGCCAGGAATAGAAGATATTCTTGTATATGACAAAAACCCAGATAAAGGTGTTGAGTATTTGAATGCAGCAGAATTGATATGCTATCTGGATTTCAACCATCCATCACGTACTGGTTTGATACACAATGCTTTATGTCATTGTACGAAAACGCCTAAATTATTAATCGACCATCATAGAGACGCTGATTATTCACAATTTGTAGCCTATATGTCAGAAGTGGAGACATCAAGTACGTCAGAATTGGTCGCTGAACTAATTCAGTATCATGGATTTGATAAATATCTTGATGATAGAATTGCAACATGTCTTTTGGTCGGAATAATGACAGATACAGGATCATTTGCGCATTCTATTTATCATCCCGAAACATTTGAGATTTGTGGCAAATTAATCTCCTCAAATGTTAATTATCAATTGATACACAGTAAGATATATAATACTTTCTCAGAGAATAGACTGCGTCTTTTGGGATATTGTATCAGTAATAGGATGACAACGCTTGATGAGTATCATACTGCTTACATATATCTTACAAAATCTGATTTGGAAACATACAATTATCAAGTTGGTGATACTGAAGGTGTTGTGAATTTCCCTTTGATGATAGATAATATAAAAATGGCCGTGTTAATAACTGAACGTCAGGGAGTTATACGATTCTCATTCAGATCTAAAGGCGACTTTTCTGTACATGAATTCGCAAAAGATCATTTCAATGGAGGAGGTCATACTAATGCAGCCGGAGGAACGTTAGATTGTAGCATTGAACAGGCAATTAAACAGTTTCTGGACGTTCTGCCACAATATAAAGCTTTATTGAATAAATGTTAAAACTAATTAATATAAAATCTTGTTTGGCAATCATAATTATGTTGTTGTTATCCATCTCTTGTACAGAAAATGTGGATAAAAATCAGCAAGTTAGAGTAGTTGACAAAAAAGAGGTGAAGCAAAATCTTGTAGAAGTCAATAGAGAATTGATAAAGAAAGAGATGGAGGATATTGATAACTATTTGGACGGTCACAAGCTTAATATGATCAGAACCGGTTCGGGATTGCGATATTTTATTGAAAAACAAGGAGATACAACGCCGATTAAAACTGGTGATATTGTGACTTTGGATTATGAGATGCATTTTTTGAATAGCGATGAGGCCGTTGCAAGCTCTAAGGAAAATGGTTTAAAAACGTTTTTAGTGGGACATGGTGGTGTTGAAATTGGTATGGAAGAAGCAGTCTTACATCTTCATAAAGGTGATGAAGCAGAAATTATAATTCCGTCATATCTGGCATATGGTTTGATAGGTGACGGGAATAGTATTCCACCATTAACAACATTGGTGTATAAAGTAAAAATTGTTGAAAATCAATCTAATAAGTAATATTAAATCTAAAAAAATGAAAAAAGTATTTTTAATGATGACAGCATGTAGTATTATGCTTTCATTGATGACTGGTTGCAGTGATGCGCCAAAAGGTTATAAGACCACTGGTAATGGTCTTTATTATCATTTTCATGAAAAGAATGCTGGTGAGCTTCCTCAAGTTGGTGATTTAGTTGAAGTTACATTGTCCTGCACGGTTAATGACACAACACCAATCATCCCTGCTACTAAAAACATCTTAATGATGAGTGAGCCAAGTTTTGCTACAGATTTCATGGAAGGACTGGCAATGATGCATAAGGGTGATTCAGCATCTTTTATTGTAAACATTGACTCAACATTCAAGTATTTATTCAGAGTTCCAGAGCTTCCTGCTGAATTCAACAGTACTGATGTTATGAGATTTGATGTTAAAGTTAATGATTTTTATCCAGAAAGTGAGTATATGAATAAAATGATTGAAGCTATTAAGACCAATTACCCTGAAGAGACAGAACGCGCATATGCAGAGATGCAACAATATTTTGCGATAAATAATATCGTAGCAACACCTACGGCATCAGGGCTTTACTATGTTATGACACAGGAAGGTAATGGCGAGATGCCAGCCAAGGGTGATAATGTGAAAGTTCATTACACTGGTAAGTTATTGAATGGTAAGGTGTTCGATTCTTCAATTGAGCGGGGAGAACCTATTGAAGTGCCTATCGGAATGGGTTATGTTATTCCTGGCTGGGATGAAGGTATTATGATGATGTCAAAAGGTGAAAAGGGCGTACTTTATATACCTTATTATCTTGGTTATGGTGACAGAGGCGCAGGTGCTGATATTCCTCCGTTCGCAAATCTTATTTTCGAAGTCGAACTTATTGATTTTTAATATTTTATGAAAAGACTGCCATCATATCTGCTGGTTCTTATATGCTGTATGCTTTTTGCTTCTTGCGAAAAAACAGCGTTTAAAGGCTTCGATAAAATGAAAAATGGAGCCTATATGCAGTTCTATGATGTTAATAACGAGTCTGAAACGCCTCAAATTGGTGATTATATCGTTGTAGAGCTAAAACAGACTATGGGTGATTCCCTGTTCTATTCCTCTGAAAATGAGAAAGATGGCGTTATTGAGTTTGAACTGACTGAACCTTCGTTTATCGGAGATATGATGGCAGGCCTTTTAAATATGCATGTCGGTGATTCTGCTACGGTTGCATGTCTAATAGACTCGATGTGTATCAAGACATTAGGTATGGATGCTGTACCGGATTATCTGACTGCAGGAATGCCAATATATATTGACATGAGGCTTAAAGAAATCATTCCTGCTGAGTATGTTGCAGAATTGCGTAGGGATGAATTGAATATGATTAAACAAGAGAACGATAATCTTTTGGAGCAATATTATTCTAATGAGGATTACAAATTGACCAAAGATGGTCTTATTATATTGAATGTCAAAGGGAAAGGACGTGGCGCAAAAGTGGGTGATATAATGATGATTAACTTCAATATGATTAGTCTTTGGGGCGATACCTTGATTGATCTGTTTGAGAGAGAGCCTGTCGCGGTCAGATGTGGTGATCTGGATTTGGGAGAAGGTTTTGCTGAGGCTTTAACAAATGTGCCGGAAGGAGGCGAAGGACATTTTGTTGTGCCATATTCACTTGCTTTTGACAGCGTAGGCCTTGAAAACCTAATAGAGCCATATACTTCGTTTGTATTAAATGTAAAAAGTACACGTTATTATACTCAAGCTGAGTATGAGAATTATCAGAAGGAGCTGTACGAAGCCGAAGATGCTGAGAATCAAAAACGTTTAGAGGAAGAACCAGATAGAATTGAGAAATTTGTGAAAGACCATAATGTCCAAGTAACACCAACTGAGACTGGCGTATATTATCTTGAAATTACTAAAGGTACAGGACCGATTGTGAATATAGGTGATATGGTCTCAATACATTACAATCTTTATAATATTGAAGATAAACTCATAGAGACGAGCTATGGAGCCGAGCCTATGCAGTTTATTTACGGTAGGGGTGAGATGGTGCCTGGCATCGAAGAAGCCTTGGAATATATGAGAGTAGGAGGTAAGGCGACAATCATTGTACCTTCGACAATGGGGTTTGGAGATGTGGCAATCGACAAAGAATTACCAGCCAATTCAACAGTTGTTTTTGATATAGAACTTATTGACGTTCAGAAAATTCGTTAGTCTCGTAGAAATTTTCTTTATCAGCATGGAAACAGTCGATAGCTGTTATTATCGCCATGCAGCTCCATACAGGAATGGCTAATTTATCTGTGTCAAGGAAATTATTTAATGTTCCATGTATGTAATATCCCAACAAAGCTAAAGTTGCGGCAAGAGCAAGAATCCTTGATTCTCTGTTTTTAGCTCTTCTGTATGTCATTAGTCCGTTGTACATAAAAGCTATGACAATGGCAATAACTAATAAAGATCCAGCGACACCTTGTTCGGCTAGGGTTCCGATATATTCACTATGAGCGTTGCCCATATCGCCAGAATTTGTACTGATTATAGTCTTATTTTTAGACTCTTGGAATGGCGCATAAAAAAACTGATATGTTCCTGGACCCCAACCAAAAATAGGCCTTTCATTAAACATCCTAAACGCTGAGTTCCAACGATTTATACGTTCCAGATTGGATGCATCAGTGGTGATGTTTGTCATTGATTGGATGTTTTCCACGATATTCCCCGAAGCATCTTGGTCGTTTTTTGATAATGAATCAAAAATTTGTTGCTGGAATGTGAAGAACAATCCTATTAATACAACTGCAATAATCGCAATATACTTGAATTTTATCTTAAGAAGTACGCAAATCAGTACGCCCAATGCTGCGATGAGGCTTATCCAAGATGCACGACAGAATGACAAGACTATAGCTAAAAGCAGTAAGCATAGTACTAAAACAACTCCTAAACGCTTGCTTTTCTTCATATTAGGCATAAACAGATAAGCTGTACATAATATGACGTAAATTGCTAAAGCAGCTCCGTAGGCAGTATGGTCATTATAAAATGGAGACATTACCCAATGCGCTGTATCGCCATCAAATCCGTTCATAGCATGATGTATAATCGTGTAAATTACCACGATTATCAGACCTGCAATGTATAACCATATGAATCTGTTGATGTTTTTCGGATCTTTAAACAAAACAGCACACATAAAATATGCTGGGATAATAAACCATAAACGAGAGACAATAAACTTTATTGAAACGACAGGCATCTCACTTGTTATCGTTGTGATTATCATCCAGAAAAACATTAGATAGATCACTATTGAAATGGGATGACGTGTTATTTTCCTGTCAAAGCTGAAATCGTGAGCAAATTTTGCCAAAAACATCACCAGCAAACCTGCTAATAATGGTTCTGCTGGCAATGAAAGTGCCAGACTGGTATTTAATGATTGTAAGTTTATTGATAAAGGTGTTACAAATGCTACAAGCAATAATACTTTGTCAAGTGAAAACACGTAGAGCAGCAAAACGCCTATAACGGCAGGTGCCGCAAATGCCAGTAATGTCTCTTTTTTTATTAGAAAAAAGAGGCTAGCTGCGACAAAAATTGCCGCAATAATATATACTAATGCTGTTTTACCGCTTTTTTGCATTATTCAGCTTTGCCTTTGTTGTATTCTATCACATAAACGACAATGGTCGAGATGAAGAATGCGCACATTCCGCAAAGCAACACAACAACCCAACGGATAGGAAAGGCTTTTTTGTCAGCTACAAATGGATTTGATACAATATTGGCGAAAGACAGGTTGTTGGCGCAATAGCGTTGTTCGCGTTCAAATTCAGCTTTGGTCAAATGGTATGCATCTGATGCTGATTCCAATAATGTGTTTATTAAATTGACCTCTGAACCGTATGCTTCGAGATTCTCTTTGAGTTCATTCAATTTATCACTCTTACCATTGTTAAGGTATGCACGAGTAATTTCTCTCGATTGGCTCTGCACGTCAACAATACCGTATTCTGTGCCGATTGTTGCCAGTCTTTCTCTTAAAGAATCCATGAATATCTCGTTGTCTCTCAAAGTAGATCTAAACATCTTAGCTTGTTCAGCTCTCTGATTCTTAGTTAACTTCAAGATAATCTTATTGTAATTATCGACAATCTCATACACCATTTTACATGCTATTTCAGGATCTTTGTCGTAAACTTTGATTGTAACAGCATCGTATGGCGTTCTGGAAATGCTGACATTGCTGCGATATCTGTATATAAGGGCTGTTTTCCAGTATTTATAGTTTTTGTTAATCTTGTAATGAGGCATGAGATTTAGTTTGTCGACGACAGAATCCATAATCTCTTGTGACTGCATGATCTGCAGCATTTGCTCAGTTAGTGTTTCGTCTGAATACTCTTCAATATGTGTCGGATATACAGTGGCTTCTGATTTAAACAAAGGTGTTACGAATGTTGAGCCTGAAAAAACCGCGCCAAGGATAGCGGCTACTAAAGTAATTGTGACAATGTGCCATTTCCATTTTAAAATGGTCTTTATCATTGAAGTGTTGTCAAAATAATTATTCATTTGTTAGCTTGTTTTACAAGCTACAAAGATAAGCTTTTTTTTAAAACGCCCTTGATTTTTGCAAATTATTTCTTGATGTTTTTAATAGAAGATAATGCAAGTTCTTTTATCTCATTGTAATTCAATAGCTTGGTGATGAACGCGATAATAACGCAGGCGGCTGTCGCAATTCCGAATGATGCCCACCAATTTATTGTCAGTGTTGTTGAGATATAGGCTGTTATGCTTATAAGAACAATAAAAACTACAAGTCGGAGCCAGAAAGCAGTACCCAGTTTTAGGTTGAAAATGTTTTTCGCAATGAAAAACTGTATCGCGCAAGTGGTAAATTGTACGCAAAGACTTGTAAAGGCGGCTCCAACAGCCTTGAAATGAGGTATAAACAGGCAATTAAGTGTTATGTTAATAACTACGCCACAGGCGGCGACAATATTTAATTGTTTAAGATTTCCATTGGCAGTTAGTAAGGTTCCAAATATATAAGTGACTGATACTGAGACAAAACTGCCCATCAATATCATCAGAATGGTAATTGATTCGTCGTTATTTTGTTCGGGATATAACAAATCAATGAAATTTCGGCTATAAAAAATACATAGTACAGCAATTATGCAAGTCATCGAGAGCATTATACTAAATGATTGTTTTACAAGTCCTTGCAAGTCATCTTTTTCTTTGATGATTGCTGCAAATAAAGGAAGAAGAATAACAGAAAATAGATATGATATGTTGTTGCCTGCATCGAAAAGTCGCCATGCTTTGGCATATACACCGGCTTGTGAGGCTGCAATGTCTTCAGGTAGCAATCTCTCGATTAATACAGGCTCAAGGCGGTTATAGAAACTCATAAGAAGCACTAAAAGAGCATAAGGAAGGCTCTTTTTGATTATCATTATTACAAATGGAATGTTGATTCTTATAGTTAGTTTTCCAGTGTGTTTCAATACGATGGCTACTGCTATTACTAGCGTAATCACATAAGATATTGTTTGCGAATAAATGTAAGTGTAGACATTAAAATGTTCTTTTGGGAAAAATCCTGACCATAGCAGAAAACTGCAAATCAATATCATTAGCACTCTGTCTAGCACGGAAAGCATACTATCAGTCTTAAATAGTAGCAAAGCAGATATATTTGATCTTACGTATAAAATAAATGACAGCAAAACCTGGTTAAGACCAACAATTGCAAGCAGTTTCAGCTGTTCTCCTCGGTAACCTATCAACCATCCTATGATGAATATTATAATGAAATATAGCACCGTGAGAAGTATCTTAGCTTGTGATATGCCTACAAAATGCTTGGACAACAATTGATTGTTCTGTGCTATATTTCGATTATTAAAATTAGTTAGGCCAAGATCAAGTAATATATAAAAAAGGTATGAAAACTGTGTGATAGCGAGATAAAGTCCATAGGATTTGTCGCCAACGAGATTTTGTACGGCCACATCAATGCCTAATATCCAGAAAGGCTTTATCAAAAGATTGATAAAAAGTAAAAAAATAATATTTTTTAAAAACTTTTTATTCATCACAGAAACAAGATAATAATCTCTAAAAATTGCGTTACAAAAATAGTACATTTTGAAATAAAATCGTATATTTGCACATTAAAAATTTGATAATTGAAAAAATATTCGGAAAAGGAAATATTAGAAATTGAGACATCGTATGATGAGCTTATTCAGCTTGTAGGTGAGACTATGACGTTGGAAGAGGTTGGATTTATTGGAAAGGCCTACGATTTATGTTGTTCAAAATATGATGGAATGAGGATGCGCTCTGGTCGGCCTATGGTACTGCATGTGCTTGAAGTCGCAAAGATATGCTATTCCGAGATGGGAATGCACAGTAAAACTATAGTTTGTGCATTACTTCATAATATAACGAAAGTCACGGATGTCAATTTTGATGATATTAAAGAACAGTTCGGTGAAAGAGTAGCATTGATACTCAGAGGTTTGGTAAAGGTGATGTCCTTGAATATGTCACAAATTTCAACCCAATCCGATACCTTCAGAAAGCTTTTTCTCTCGATGGTTGACGATATCAGAGTGGTGATGTTAATAATAGCGCATTGCCTCTCTAATTGCCGTCATCAAGGAGATATTGATGTGTCGGGCGGAGTTGAGAAGTTTTTTGAAATTACGAAATATCTGATAATTCCGATAGTTCATCGTCTTGGCCTTTACAACATAAAAAAAGACATGGAAGAGGCTTTGATGATTCACGAAAACCCTAATGAATTCGCGGAAATCAAGGAGAAAATCACCGTGTCTCATGTGGCGCAAGAGGAGAAAATGGCTAATTTTCTTTTGCCGATACGTCAGGAATTGAGTCGAGAAGGTTTTGATTATACTATCAAATGGCGCACAAAGTCAATCCCATCGATTTTTGCTAAGATGAAGGCGCAAAATGTGCCATTTGAGCAGGTGTATGACCTTTTTGCTGTCAGAATTATTATAAACAATTCAAAAATCAAGGAAGAAAAGGCTGATTGTTGGAAGGTGTATTCCATTGTTACAAATCTGTATCAGCCTAATCCTCAACGACTTAGAGATTGGATTACAAAGCCGAAGGCTTCGGGTTATGAGTCACTGCACACTACTGTTAAGAATGGCGTCGATTGGGTTGAAGTGCAGATTCGCACATCAAGGATGGATGAGATAGCAGAAAAAGGCAATGCCTCGCATTGGTCGTACAAGAGTCATAACGACAAACATCAGACACCGGATGAGTGGCTTAATCAGATTAGAAGCATTCTTGAGGATACAGATCAATTGGATTTCAATCCGTTAGATGACAAAAGAGCTGCTAAGGGTAAGTCTGATAAGATGTATATCATAACACCTCAAGGAGAGGTTAAACAATTGCCTTTAGGCTCTACAATCCTTGATTTTGCATTTGAGGTACACACTCAAGTGGGTAGTCACTGTATCGGGGCTAGGGTTAATGGCAAAATGCAGCCAATACGCTATGTCTTGAATAATGGTGATCGTGTTGAAATTCAAATAAATAAGAAGCAAACTCCGAAAGCTGACTGGCTCAATTATGTCAATACAGAAAAGGCGAAGTCAAAAATCCGCAGGTTTCTGAAGGATGAGGAAATGAAGGAAGCGGAACTGGGTAGCTCAATTTTTCATAGAAAACTCAAGAACTGGAAAATAGTATTTAACGATAAGATTTTCACCGAGTTACTAAAAAAATACGATTGTGAGTCGGGCATTGAGTTTTACCACTATATTGCCACAAATCAGATTGATTTAGCAGAGCTTAAATCGTTTATCCTTTCGCAGACAGAGGAGAAAGAGATTCATAAGGTTGAGGAGCAGCATAGGGATAAACCTGTTGAAAATGAAGCAGATGCAATGAGTATTGGCGCGAATATCAATGGTTTTGCGTTTAAGATGGCGAAATGTTGTAACCCTATTCCTGGCGATAATGTTTGTGGCTTTGTCAATGTTGGGGGAGGAATCACTATACATCGCATCAATTGTAAGAATGCCATTGCAATGAAGAAACGCTATCCTTATCGTCTCGTAGATGTGAAATGGCAGGGTGATATGCCATCAAGAGCCACTATTAGAGTGGTGGCTAAGGATAGTTTTGGCATCCTTAGTGATATTACTGAAGTGATGAAACAGATGGAAATCAATATTATCGATGCTTCAATGGGAACCAGAAATGGTCTCTATGAAGGCCGTTTTGTGGTGAATATGTCGAGTGTTAATTATCTCGAGCAGCTAATACGCCGACTCAAGTCTTTGGCAAATGTTACTGAAGTCCAGAGAATAGATTGATAATCAATTATTTAGTCATAATATCAATAATCTCAGTATCGGTTTCTTTCATGCCGACGCTTCCTACTAATCCAACGTTATTAATAGTATCCTCAATATTGCATCCTACGATTCCGTCTCCGGCTTCGAATTGTTGTCCGTTTTTATACATATAATAACCGAGAATGCCAGAATCCACTGATGCTGCGATCTTTGCGGCACATGATGCTTTTGCGCCGTCACAGATTATGCCTGAAACGGTGACGACTGCATTTGTTAGTGTATGCTCAATCACATCGAGACTTTCGCCGAGGAGGTAGGCTATGCCGCAGGCTGCTGCGCAGCCTGCGCTGACTGCTCCACAATAGGCCGAGAGACGTCCGATACGCGTCTTTTGGTGTATTGCAGTGAGGTTGGAAACGACTAATGCACGGTAAAGTCTGTCGTCGTCAATATTGTATTCTTCTGCGTATGCTATGACTGGCATTGACACAGTAAGTCCTTGATTGCCACTGCCAGAATTTATGATTACAGGTAGCTCACAACCATTCATACGGGCATCTGATCCGGCTGCAGCGCGGGCTTTTGCTTTCACTTTGATGTCGTTGCCGTAATATTTTAATAATGTACTGCCAATGTTAGCTCCCCAATTGTTCTTCAAACCTTCATCAGAAATGGCTTTGTTATATTTTATTTGTCGTCCGATTATATCTTTAATGTCTTGTATATCAACACTATCTGCAAAATCAACAATGCCGGAGATGCTCAAACAACTACGGTCAGTGAGCTCGTTTGTCGGCTGTGCTATTGTTTCGCTATGAAAGAGAATGATGTTATCTTTTTGTATATGGACAATATTAGTATGGAAGCCACAGATTCTTACATCTGCATGGTGCTCGCCATTGTAAGCAATCACTGTTACATCCAACTGGTCGCGACATGTTATGTGTTTCACGACGATAGGAGTGGAGGCGAGATAATCTTCGGTTTTTTTCTTCTGTTCCGGTGTAACGTTGGCGATGACTTCTAAAGCTTTGTCCGGGTTGCCGGCTATAATTCCGACGGCTACAGCTGCTTTAATGCCTTTCATTCCATTTGTATTAGGAACGATTACACTCTTGACATTTTTAATAATATTGCCACTAGCAAGCACTTCGACTCTATCTGGTGTAGTTCCTAAAACCTGATGGGCTTTAGCTGCTGCGTATGCCAAACAGATAGGTTCGGTACAACCCATTGCTGGGACTAACTCTTCTTTTAAGATATTGATATACAATTGGTAACGTGAATCGGACTTATTCATAACGTTGTTTTTAATTGTCTTTTGTAATTTCCATTGATGTAATTTCTATATTGCCGTTCTCTGGATATATTTCAATCCAGTTGTTGTCTTCGCTAAACCACTTATATTGTGATCCAATACGTACAATGATGTCGTTTTCAGATTTTACTGGCACTCTCACGGTGAAACTTCCGTTTTCCCTAGTATTGTTACCGTATGTGATATACATTACAACCGGTTTCTCGCTCAAACTTTTTGCTTTGATTGCGATATAATTACTGCGTCGTACTGTTATATCAATTGGCTGAAAATCAATGCGTTTTGATTCGTTTGCATTGATTGTTATGGCGGAAGAAACCAAATCGACGAGTTTGTTGGCTTCCAACATTTCCGTGATTTGCTTTATTTTGTTGGCAGGGTATGGGTTTCCTGTATTTACATTAACCGCCTTTGTATAAAATTCGATAGCTTTGTCGTAATTTTTGGATGTATATTGAGCATCGGCTTGAGTGATATAATTATTGTATTCATCCTCAAGTGCTTTGACTCGTGTTTCTTCGTTTTGTCTTGCTAGTGCTAGCTTTTGCGTGGCTTCGGCATCGCCTGTCTTATAAGTCAATGCAATGTTATATTGCTTTACTGCTTCGGCAAAATTGTTTTTGTCCATGGCAAGGTCGCCGGCAAACATTGCGTTGTTGTAATTAGCCATCTTCTGACGTTGAATTTCTTCATAAAAACCAGCGATAATCTCAAGTTTTGCTATAGCTACGGCATTGTTTGGGTCAAGGGCGAGTACTTGATTAAAGGAATTCTCTGCTTCGGCGTATTTTTTATCTGTAAGTTGCTGATTACCAGCATTAATGAGATTTTGAACCTGAGCTTTTCGCTGCTTTTCGGCTTCTGCGGCTGCCAAACGTTCCTCCTCTTGACGCTGCTTTTCAAGTTTAGCCTTAGCTATGTCGTTTTGAATCTTCTTGTAATCAGGGCTGTTAACTATTTCGGTAATTCTGTCAATCATACCTAAAGCGTATGAATCATCTGGAATTACTAATAAAGCCGATTGATAGGCCTCTTTTGCTTGAGAGTAAGAACCATCTTCATACAAAGCATCTGCCTCATTAATTTTCTCATTGTAGTTATCCGAAATATTTTTCAGAGTCTGTAGTTGGTTAATTTTCCCTGGGATCTCTTTGTCTTTAGGGAAAAGTTGCAGAGCTTGTTCGTACGCAGATATTGCTTCGGCATATTTTTTTCTTAAAGTAAATTCTTGACCTTGAGTGTTAAGTCTATCAAACTCAGTGATTTTTGTATCGTATGCCTCTTTTTTATTTTTAGCATCTAGATACTTGGATTTTGCTGCTGAATTATTTGGATATACTTCCAAAGCGGATTCATATTGTAATACAGCCTCTGCGTATTTTTCTGATTGCATCAGCCTATCTCCCAAAGAAATCTTTTCGTTGAATGAATCTAATCTATCCTTTTCGTCTTTAAGAATTGTACTGATCTCAAGTTTTTTACCGAGTGCATATTCGTCTTTAGGGAATATTTTCAACGCCTTATTATATTCTTCTAAAGCTTGATTTAAATCATTGTTAGAATAAAAATTGTCTCCCTTATCGATATGCTCAAAGAATAGCTCTTCTTTTTTTGTTTCTTCACGAATCTTCTGCAAAGTGTTGTTTAATTTATTCTTTGCGGATGTGTCGTTAGGTTTTAACCGAAGTGCTTCCTGATAATACGTCTTTGCTTTTATATATTCTTTATTTGAAAACTCCTTATCGCCTTTTGACATTAATGTTTGAAAAGAAGGTGTGTTTTCTTGTGCATGAACAAAAGTTGTTGATAAACAAAGACAACCGAACGTTAATATGAATATATATTTGATTAAGTTTTTCATTTTAATAGATTCTTCCGTCTTTTATTGTTAAAGTTCTATCTGCCATAGCCGCCAATTCGGGATTATGTGTCACTATAGCGAATGTCTGACCTGTTTGTTCTCTAAGTCTGAAAAATAACTCATGGAGTTCTTTTGCATTCTGCGAATCAAGATTGCCTGATGGCTCATCGGCAAGGATTATGGCTGGATCATTTATTAGTGCTCTTGCCACAGCTACGCGTTGTTGTTCACCACCAGATAGCATGGATGGTTTATGATTAGCTCTATCTTTAATATTAAGATATTCAAGAAGATGCATTGCTTTATTTAAAGTAATACTTTTAGATATTCCGGCGATATATGCAGGAATACAAATATTTTCTAAAGCTGTAAATTCTGGCAAAAGATGATGAAATTGGAACACAAAACCGATGTTTTTATTGCGGAATGCTGCTAAAGTTTTTGGGTTCATCTTATTAACGTTTTGCCAATTGATAATCACTTCACCTTTATCAGCTTTTTCTAGTGTTCCAATGATTTGAAGCAAAGTGGTTTTGCCGGCGCCTGATGCGCCTACGATGGTGACAATTTCGCCTTTATCTATTTGAATGTCAATGCCTTTAATAACATCGACATTGCCAAAAGACTTGTATATGTTATGAGCTTCAATCATCATTCCTCTTTTTTACCATTTGTTTGCAGTTTCGCCCTTGTAAATGGTTTGTTTCTGTCAAATAGATACCTGAAAGTGATATGTGTCTTATAATGCGTACATCCGGCTCTTTCGGCGATTTTTAGCATTGGAGGGTTGAAATCTCCTATCCAGTTGAGCTGTAGCTCTTTATATTTAAATTTTTTCTTAATTGCTTGAGCTTCAAGTGAACAAACAAGTCCAGACTCAAGACCTTTTTTGCGATGTTCAGGAACGATCCCAAAAACTAATGATATGGCTCTGTCGCAAATTCTTGAGATTTTTACTCTCCAGAATATACGTAACTTATTGAATCCCTTATCGCTGCCATTTAATCCTTTATATATCTGATTCAAATCTATCATCATTAGGAAGAAACCAACGGGTTCCCCTTTATAGTAAGCGAAATGCATCAAACGAGGGTCAATTATTGGTTTCATACTGTTAAGCAAGGCAATTGCATGTTGTCTTGTCAATTTTGCGGCTCCTGGTATGATTCCCCAAGATTTATTGTAAATAGTAAGGAAATCATCGGCATATCGATCAATTTTATGTTTGTCAAGGATTTCGAATGAATAATCCGGGTTTTCGTATATGCGGGCAGCTTTTTCATGAAGAATTGGGTCAAAGCCACCAGGGGTAAGATTGCGACGGAAGGTAAACTGTTTAAAATAATCCTTAAAGCCGTAATTTTCAAAGAGTTGTTGGTAATAAGGATAGTTGTATGGCATGTTGTAGATCGGGTCGGTGAAGCCTTCTACGAGACATCCCCAAAAATAATCGCGATCGCCAAAGTTAATTGGGCCATCCATGGCTTCATATCCTCTTTCTTCTAGCCATTTCTTTGCAGCATCGAATAGGATGTTTGCTGCTTTTTGGTCGTTGATGCAGTCAAAAAAACCACAACCACCAGTCTTTTGGCCGTTTTCTTCGTTTTCATATACTTTAGAAGTCTTTTCATCATAAAAAACAGCTATTCGACCGATGATTTCATTGTTATTATTAGTTAGATAATATCTTGTTGCGTCACCGTGACGGAAAAGCTTGTTTTGCTCGCGATCGAAGACTTTTTCAACTTCATGGTCAAGTGGCCTTACATAATGTTCGTCGTGTTTATATAATAATGATGGAAAAGCAAGCCATTGCTTGACTTCCCGATTGGTTATAACTTCGTGCAGTGTATATTCAGACATTCAATTCAAATTTCCATAAATATTTTGCAAAAATAACAAAAAATATGTAATTTTGTTGTGAAAAATTAAAAAAATGCAAAAGATTGATATTCATACCAGATACACGAAATTTATAGATTATTTCGCTGAAACTATGCCTATTGCGGAGTCAGAATTGAGGTTTATGAATCCGTATCAACTTGTTGTGGCTGTGATACTATCAGCTCAATGCACAGATAAGCGTGTTAATATGACTACACCGGCATTTTTTGAACGTTTTCCTGATGCTAAAATGCTGGCCAAAGCTACTCAAGATGAAGTATATCAATTGATTAAGTCGATATCATATCCAAATAACAAAGCTAAGAATTTGATAGGTATGGCAAAGGCATTGGTGGATGATTTTGATGGAGTGGTGCCTGATAATCTTGATGATTTGCAAAAATTGCCGGGTGTGGGGCGAAAAACAGCAAATGTGGTGATGGCTGTGGCTTTCAATAAACCTGCTATGCCTGTAGATACTCATGTTTTCAGGGTTTCAGCAAGGATAGGACTGACAAATAACGCAAAAACTCCCCTTGAAACAGAGAAGCAACTTGTTGCGAATATTCCGCAGAATCTGCTGTCTAAAGCGCATCATTGGCTTATTTTACATGGTAGATATGTGTGTGTGGCAAGAAAACCAAAATGTGAGGAGTGTGGAATCAAAAATATTTGTGATTTTTATCAAAAAAATAGCAAAAAAGTTTGCTAATTAAAAAAAAGTGTTTATATTTGTAGCGTTACAGTTTGATTAAAAACTCGTCAAAATCAGATTGTAACATTTTAATATGGTGTAAATTTATTAGTTAACTTATTGATTTAAAATTATTTAGAAAATGGCAAAGAATATTGAGGAAGATGTCGAGAAAGTGAGACAGGAAAAACTGAAGGCTTTAGAAGCTACATTGGGAAACATTGAAAAATCATTTGGAAAAGGCAGCATAATGCGTCTTGGTGATAATCATCAGGAGAAAATTGATTCAATATCAACAGGTTCAATTGGTTTGGACTATGCATTGGGTATAGGTGGAATGCCACGTGGAAGAATCATAGAGGTATATGGACCTGAAAGTTCGGGTAAGACAACGTTAGCGTTGCATGTCATCGCAGAGGCTCAAAAAATGGGCGGAATCGGTGCTTTTATTGATGCGGAACATGCATTTGATCGGTTCTATGCTAAAAAACTTGGTGTAGACATTGAGAATTTGTTGGTGTCTCAGCCTGACAATGGTGAACAAGCACTTGAAATCGCTGAGAACTTAATCCGTTCGGGCGCCATCGATGTTATAGTTATTGACTCCGTAGCCGCTCTGACCCCAAAAAGCGAAATTGAAGGTGAGATGGGCGATAGCAAAATGGGTCTGCAGGCTCGTTTGATGTCACAAGCAATGCGTAAACTGACTGCAACAATCAGCAAAACATCGACAGTGTGCATCTTTATTAATCAGCTGCGTGAAAAAATTGGCGTGATGTTTGGCAATCCTGAGACAACAACGGGAGGAAATGCCTTAAAATTCTATAGCTCAGTGCGTCTTGATATTCGTAAAGTGAGTCAGATTAAGGATGGGGAGAATATCATGGGTAACCGTGTGAAAGTCAAAGTTGTTAAAAACAAAGTGGCACCTCCATTCAAAAAAGCAGAATTCGATATCCTTTATGGTGAAGGAATATCACGTATTGGAGAAATAATTGATATTGGTGTAGAACTCAATATTATAAAGAAAAGCGGTTCCTGGTTTAGCTATAATGAGACAAAACTCGGACAAGGTAGAGATGCTCTTAAAAAATTGCTTGAAGAGAATCCAGAGTTGTGCGATGAGTTGACTCAAAAGATAAACGAAGCTCTGAAGGAGACAGATCAAGACCTTTAATATATTGAATATCAGAATCTAATGAAAAGATTTTTTGTGGCTTTGGCTGGCCTTCTCATGTTGGCTGGCTGTGGTGAATCAAGTGACAAGAATGATAAGCAATCTAAAGAGAACCAACAGATTGTGACTTCGGCTCAGAATGAGGTTACAGATACTCTAGATGTAAATGGTTATATTAACCGTGCTAGATGGTATTTGGCCAATGAGAAGATAGGAAATGCTATACGTGATATAAACAGCGCATTATCTATTGATGGAAAGAATGTCGATGCTTTGTTGGTCTTAGCTGACATTTATTATGCTTTGGGTGATCAAGATAATATCATGATGACGCTAAACAAAGCGACGGAGATATCTCCATTAGATTCGCGACCAATAATCAAATTAGCAGAGCTTAGTTTCTTACAAGGTAATACAAATTTAGCTAATGCTTATCTTGATAAAGCACTGGAACTCAAAAGTCTGAATCCTCAAGCTTATTATATGCGTGGTGTGATATGTCTATATAAAAACGACACAGTACAGGCGCTTAAACAGTTCATGAAAGCGAGGAACCAGGATGATTCATTTATTGACCCAGTGCTTCAGATAGCAAGTATTTATTCAGCCCAACGTAATCCGATGGCATATGATTTTTATGCCCTTGCTCTTCAAATGGAGCCAGATAACTTAGGACTGTATTATGACTTGGCTATGTATATGCAAGATAATGGTAAACCAGAGAAAGCACTAGAGATTTATGATACTTTGGATGTTAGAATGCCAGGTAACTATAATGTGTTGTTCAATAAAGGTTACGTAAATTTGGTTTATTTATCTAACTATGACAAAGCGATTGAGTGGTTTGATAAAGCTTTGGAAATCAATCCAAAATCTGTAGATGCTTTGCTTAACAAAGGTGTCGCATACGAACAAAAAGGTAATTTCAAACAAGCGACAAGCATCTATCTCCGGATATTAAGGGATAATCCTAATTATCAACTGGCGATAGATGCTTTAAATAGAATGGGAGATTAGTCCATTATTCTTCTTTCTTTTCCTCTTTAGGCTCGGTGAATAATTTGGCGAGTTGATTGAGGTTGTCGTCAAGTTCTTGCTCAACTCCAGTTAGTTCATTGATACTTTCAAGAGGTTCGTTCATTCCGAAGTAGAACTTGATCTTAGGCTCTGTGCCAGAAGGTCTAACACTGACTTTGATGCCATCTTCGGTAAAGAACTGTAAAACATCTGATTTAGGCAGGTTAATAACAGTCTCTATGCCAAAAATGATATCTTTGCTGATGCCGAGTTTATAGTCTCTGATTTCGATAACTCTTGAGCCGAGAAGATTTTTAGGCGGATTCATTCTGAATTCAAGCATCATTTTTTTGATTTCCTCTATGCCGCTGATGCCTTTCTTGGTTAGAGAGACAAGTTTTTCTCTATAAACACCAAACTCTTTGTATATTTCTTTGAGGAGTTGGTATAATGTTTTGCCTTGTTCTGCTGCCCAAGCTGTAGCTTCCGCTAGCATGAAACATGTGATGATGGCATCTTTGTCGCGTACGAAATCACCGACAAGGAATCCGTAACTTTCCTCACCGCCGCAGATGAATTGCTCTTCGGGTTTATTCAAAATCTTATCAGCGATATACTTGAATCCGGTTAGGACATCATACGTTTTTACATTGAATTTTGCAGCTATTTTTAGTAGTAAGTCGCTGGTTACTATCGTCTTAACGATAAATTCCTTGCCTGTAAGTTTGCCAAGTTCATCCCAACGTGTCAAGATATAATAAGTTAGGATACTTGCTGTCTGGTTACCGTTCAGAAGAATGAAATCGCCATTATCATCTCTTACTGCTAATCCAACGCGGTCAGCATCAGGGTCGGTGGCAAGAACGATGTCGGCTTTCATGGCTTTTGCCTTTTCGATAGCCATATTCATTGCTGCTTTCTCTTCAGGATTTGGAGAAACAACAGTAGGGAAGTTGCCGTCTGTAATCATTTGTTCTTCAACAGGATAGAAATTTTTAAATCCCGCTTTTGCAAACAATTTTGGCATTACTTGACCGCCTGTTCCATGAATAGGAGTATAAACAAAAGACAAGTTTTTATGTTTCTTGATAAGTTTTGGTGACAAAGAAAGCCCCATCACTCTATTTAGATAAATCTCGTCGAAGTTGTCGTCGAGCATTTCAATTAGTTTGGCGTTTCTTTTGCGTTTTACCATTGAAATGTCGGTTATTTTTTGCACTTCTGCAATTATGTTTTTGTCGTGAGGAGCCACAATCTGACCGCCATCTTCCCAATAGACTTTATAGCCATTGTATTCTTTGGGGTTATGTGATGCTGTCACCACGATACCTGATTGGCATTTCAATTCTCTAATTGCGAAAGAAAGCTCTGGAGTTGGACGTAATGCACTGAATAAGAATACTTTAATGCCATTGGCTGTCATGACATCAGCAGTAATCTGAGCAAACTCTTTGCTGTTGTTACGGCAGTCGTATGCGATGGCGATTTGTGGATTTTTCATGTCGACGAACATCTTTTTGATGTAATTAGCAAGACCTTGTGTGGCCATTGCAACAGTGTAGATGTTCATTCTGTTAGTTCCGACTCCCATAATTCCGCGAAGTCCGCCGGTACCGAATTCAAGAATGCGGTAAAAACTCTCTGTCAGTTCATTAGGATCGTTATCGATGAGATACAGAACCCTATTTCTAGTTTCTTCATCGTATTGGTCTGATAACCAAGACTTTGCCTTTGCAAGTATTTCCGGTGAAACGTTTTCCATAATGCGAATTTTAAGTTAATTATCGTTTGTTTGAATTATTTCCTATTATCAACTGCAAATTTATATAAAAAATTGATACCAATTGATTCTTTAAATTGAAGAATTGGTTTTTGTTGATTATTTATTGTAAATCTGACGTTGTCGTCATAGATCAGATGAACATTGATAATCGTTGATATACTTTTACTTATGGTGAATCTGATACCAGTTTCCCAATCAATATCTATATTCCATCTATTAGCACGATTAACGTCCATATAGTTGTTATACAAGTTAAGATTTGAAAAAATACTTATATTGTTTTTGAAATCCTGTTTGTATTTTATTAAAATATTGAAACCGAGCTCTCCGAGGAAACGTTTTCCTGGGATCCAAGTGCTGTCGCCTTCAACGATAATCCAATATCCGGCTTCCACACCGAAAGAGCCTTTATCGGCAAGATCTTGATCGTTGACAAAAGTGAATTTTCCTGCCGAAGGACTGAAGAATATACTGACGATATTATGGATATTATATGTATAACCTATTGATACTGTTAGATATGCTGGTGCAAAGAATCTTGAGATAGGAATCGAGTCGTTAGGGTAGGAATAACCATTTGTGAATTGTGTCTTCAACATTGTGATTGCAGTGAAAGTCAAATTTCTGTTGTTGTTATGAGTCATTGTCATTGCAACCTCCATACGATCCTCAGTTTTTTCAAAACGTTTATTTTGTGCATAAAAACCTTGTGCTCCGTATGCAAATAGTCCTGTTGTTACGTAGTTGAACATACGACGGTTGTAAGTGTATTTGAAGTTCAACATAGCTTTGCCGCTTGCATTGCTCTCACCACCGGCTGCCCAATGAGTTATTGCCAACTGGTTGATCGTGAAACTGATGCCTCCCTCAAATCTATGCCATATATCCTTAGGCTTATTGACAATAGTATCCTGCGACAAGCAACTATTCGTATTAAACAATAAAAATACAAATAGAATGCCTGCTGCTAATACGTTGATATACTTCAAATTAGCTTTGAATAAAGGCATTTTAATAAAAAATCACTTACACTCGTATTTAGTGTGCAAAATTATAAAATTAATAACGAAAAGTAAAAAAAATATTGTGGAAATTATTCTGAAAGTTTTTTAGCTAAAACCTCGGCAGTATAACTCTCTTTACACTTTGTCAAATCTTCTGGAGTACCAGTAAATACTAGATAACCCCCATTATCACCACCTTCAGGTCCAAGATCGATAACCCAATCAGCAGTTTTTATAACATCTGGATCGTGTTCGATGACTATTAGCGAATGACCATTGTTTATCAATGCGTCGAAAGCTCTTAACAACTTGTTGACATCGTGAAAATGCAATCCTGTTGTGGGCTCATCAAAAATAAACAAAGTCGGTCTTTCATTTGTGCCATTCACCAAGAATGAAGCTAGTTTTATACGTTGAGCTTCGCCTCCAGATAGGGTAGAGGATGGCTGTCCCATCTTTAGATAGCCCAATCCAACATCTTGTAAAGGCTTGAGCTTTAATAATATACGATCTGTAATGTTTTTGTATTCGCTAGGCTGACTGAAAAACTCCATAGCCTCGTCAATGCTCATTTCGAGTATGTCAAATATATTTTTGTCTAGGAATTTAACCTCAAGAGCCTCTTCTTTATAGCGTTTCCCGTGGCAGACATCACATTCGAGATAAACATCGGCCATAAACTGCATTTCAACTTTAAGGATTCCTTCGCCTTCGCAGTTGTCGCAACGGCCGCCAGGTACATTAAATGAGAAATACCCGGCTTTATTGCCGCGCATTTTTGCTAGCTTTTGTTCAGCAAATAGATTTCTTATATCATCAAAAGCTTTAACGTAAGTCACTGGGTTAGAACGAGTTGATTTGCCAATTGGGTTTTGGTCAATCAATTCGACATTTTGAATGGCTTGTATGCTGCCTCGAATTGTACCGAATGAACCGGTTTTATCGGCAGTGCCTCCAAAATGCTTTTTCAGTGATGTATATATGATGTTGTTAACCAAGGATGACTTACCGGATCCACTGACTCCGGTAACGACTGTTAGTACATTCAACGGAATTCTAACATTGATATTTTTAAGGTTATGCTCAAGACAGCCCACAAATTCAATAGAGTTGTTCCATTTGCGACGATATTTGGGCACCGGAATCTCCAGCTTACCCGTTATATATTGAGCCGTCAATGATTTGCCTGATTTTTCCATTGTGTTAATGTCGCCTTGGAAGACAAGCTCGCCGCCGAATCGACCGGCGTACGGCCCTATGTCGATTATCTGGTCGGCGGCTCGAATGATTTCCTCATCATGCTCGACAACTATCACGGTGTTTCCGATGTCACGCAGTCGTTTCAAAACTTTAATAAGTTGCTGTGTATCACGGGAATGTAGACCAATACTCGGCTCGTCAAGTATGTAAGTGGAACCGACCAAACTGCTTCCTAATGAAGTGGCTAGGTTAATTCTTTGAGCCTCACCGCCCGAAAGAGTGTTTGATGCACGATTCAAAGTTAGATACCCAAGTCCGACTTCCATTAAAAACCCTATGCGGTTACGGATTTCGATGAGTAATCTTTCTGCTATAGCACTTTCTGAATCAGAAAGCTTGATGTCGTTAAAAAACTCTTGTAGTTTAATAATAGGCAATGTCGCTAAATCAGTAATACTTTTCCCGTTGATTTTTACGTAGTTGGCTTCATGACGGAGACGTTTTCCGTGACAATCAGGACACGTGGTCTTGCCACGATAACGAGCAAGCATTACTCGATATTGAATCTTATATGATTGATTCTCAACATCTTTAAAGAAGTCGTCAATACCCATGAAGTATTTGTTTCCCTTCCATAGCGTCTCTTTTTGTTCTTCGTTAAGTTCAAAATACGGCTTGTGAATAGGGAAACCAAAATAATGAGCGGTTCTGACAAGCTCGTCACGATAATAGCTCATTTTCTCGCCTCGCCAGCAAGCAATGGCGTCATCGTAAATTGAGAGCGACTTGTCGGGGACCACTAAATCCTCGTCGATACCGATGATTGTACCGAAACCTTCACAGGTTTTGCAGGCACCATAAGGATTGTTAAATGCAAACAGATGTGTTGTTGGCGGCTCAAAAGTAATTCCGTCTGCTTCGAAACGTGATGAGAATATAAACTCTTCATTATCAACAAGAATAATGCATGTCTCTTTACCCTCGTAGAATGCAGTTTGTACAGAATCCGACAATTGTCCAATTAAATCCGAAGAACTCTCAGTGACTTTTAGACGATCAATAATGATGCGTAGATCGTTAGACTTATTGTTGTCGGGGTCTTTAAGAAAGTCTTCAATTCGGATGGTTTTATTATTGACAATCAATCTGTTAAAACCTTGTTGAAGCAGTATGTTTAGGTGTTCTTGAAGAGTTCTGTCTTCTGGGATTATTATTGGAGATAGGATGTAAACCGCTTTACCTTTTTGCTCGAGAATGAAATCGACCACATCACTCACCTGGTTACGTTTTACTTCTTTTCCTGATATTGGCGAATAAGTCTTGCCAATTCTAGCAAACAAAAGTTTGAGATATTCGTATATTTCTGTGGTGGTTCCGACAGTCGAGCGTGGGTTGCTAGTCATTGTGCGTTGCTGGATGGCGATGGCGGGCGAGAGACCGGTGATTAAATCAACATCCGGTTTGCTCAAGCGACCCATAAACTGACGAGCGTATGAACTCAAACTCTCGACATAACGACGCTGACCTTCTGCATAGATAGTATCAAAAGCTAAAGATGACTTTCCAGAGCCAGACAAACCGGTAATTACAATTAGTTTGTTCTTTGGAATACTTAAGTCAATGTTTTTCAAGTTATTAACTCTCGCGCCGTGGATTTCTATGTTCTCTAATTTGTCCATCTTTAACTAAGATACCTCAAAAAAATTGCACGAAAATACAAAAAATTTTGACATCGTATTAATAAAAGCACTATATTTGCAGAAAATTTAGACATAATACATTGTTCAACCAATAAAAATAGGAGAGACACTATCGACAATTTTTACCCTTTTTGAAATAGAATAACCTTAAAAAAGGGGGACTTATGTCTGAAATATTAAATGATAAGGAACTGGTGCTACGTTATCAGAATGGTGATGTCGCAAGTTTCGAAGTATTGGTTGATCGTTACCAGAATAAAGTTTATTCATATGTTGCGATGCTTGTCAAGGACAGGCAACTTGCTGATGATATCTTCCAAGATACCTTTTTGAAGATTATCCGTACTATCAAGGCCGGGGCTTATAAGGAAGAAGGCAAGTTTATACAGTTCGCGATGCGTATCGCGCACAATCTTATTATTGATCATTTCCGTAAAGCAAAGCGTTTGCCGATGGTCGATCCGACAAAGGAAGACTATGATATGCTTGATAATGCGAAGTTTCAAGATCCTTCAATAGAAGATCAGATCATCACGGAACAAATCCACGATGATGTACGCAAGATGATTGAATATCTTCCTGAAGAACAACGTGAGGTTCTCAATATGAGAATGTATGCTGATATGTCATTTAAGGAGATCGCAGACGCTACAAATGTGAGCATAAACACAGCTTTAGGGCGCATGCGCTATGCTTTGATAAATCTTCGTAAGATGGCTAAAGAGAAGCATTTACAGTTGACGTTAAAATAATATTTAATTTTTTTAACATTTTTTTTCACAACTGTAAAATAAAGTATTGTTAATAGGCGTTAAGATTTTGAAATATAAACGAAATCGAGTGCCTATGAGCGTAAATTCTACTAATCTATTTGAAGAGGAAGTAAGAAAGGTGATACACGAAATGTGCGCCGAAATGAATCCTAGCCGCAAAACAATAGAAACAATTATGAAATTTGCGGCAACATGCGAGCTTCCAAGCTGATGAGCAGGGGCTTTATTAAAGAAGGCGACCAGGAAGAGATTCCAATGGTGCCACCAAGGGCTTATCTGCCTAAAGGCATGCCCAACTACGTGACGCATGAAGGTCTGGAAGCGCTGAAAATAGAGCGTAAAGACCTTGAAGATGAACGTGTTGCGTCAAGCGGAAATTATATAATGAGCAATTTCATCGACGCAAAGATGAAGTTGCTCATTGATCGTATTAATGCCGCTGTTGAGGTGGATATGACCAAAGCCAATAAAGAAACCGTGAGTTTCGGTGCTTATGTTAAATACAACGGACGAACCGTGAGAATTGTAGGTGTTGACGAAGCGGATTTCTCTAAAGGATTGCTGTCGTTTATCTCACCGATAGCAAAAGCTCTGGTAGGGAAGAAGGTGGGAGATAAATTTGAGATCAAGGTGCCGAAAGGAACTGAAACCATTGAGGTTCAAGGAATTTGGTATGAGAAACAAGATCTGACACCAGCTGTCATTTCGACCGAAGCGAAGCGGAGTGGAGAAATCTTAAACAGTAAAAACGACAAAAAAGGATTTCTCGACAAGCTCGAAATGACACTTTCTGTAAGTGACTTTAATAAGAGTGAAGCTCCTTGCATCTGCAATGCTCAGAGTGACAATGACCCTAATGATATTTTCGTTCCCGAAGAAAACATCATGGAGTTTCTGCCGGTTGTGAATGAGCGGGGCATAATTGTCGGTCGGGCATTGCACATGGAGTTGCATAAGGGTAATAAAATACTGCATCCAGTGGTGCATTTGCTTGTTATTAATAACAAAGGTGTTACTGCATACAAATATTGGTGGCATGTGGCGTTTGGCGATACTCCAGAGAAGACGCTGAAACGTAAAATGTCGGAAATATTAGGGATATCTGGTGCTAAGACGAAATTAAAGAAGCAATATATCCGTGAAACCAAGACTGAAAAAGAACTGGTTTACGTTTACATTTTAAATTCTGATGAAAATTTATTGAAAACTCCTGAAGTAAAAGATTATTTTGATATTTTTGCAAAAGATTAATGTAAAAATATTGAAAATGGTTTTTAGTCCGAAACTTTTTACTTGTTTAAAAAATTACAGCAAAGCACAGTTTACTGCTGATGCAATGGCTGGACTTATTGTTGGAATCGTGGCATTGCCATTGGCGATTGCATTTGGTATTGCATCTGGTGTTGGCCCGACAGAAGGCCTTGTAACTGCAATTATTGCAGGATTTATCATATCGTTATTAGGCGGCAGTAAGGTCCAGATCGGTGGCCCGACAGGAGCATTTATCGTTATAATTTATGGAATTATTCAACAACATGGATTGGGCGGTTTGATGATTGCCACCATTATGGCAGGTATCATACTGATTTTAATAGGCGTTTTCAAGTTAGGAAATGTGATTAAATTCGTGCCATATCCAGTGGTCGTTGGCTTTACTGGCGGTATAGCACTTACCATTTTCTCAACACAGATGAACGATCTGTTTGGCTTCGGAATAGAGAAAGTGCCTGCAAACTTTATCGAAAAATGGATTTGCTATTTTCAAAATGTGACTCATATTAATTGGTGGGCGTTTGGCGTTGGTATTGTAAGTTTGCTGATAATAATTTACAGTCCTAAGATCTCGAAAAAGATCCCAGGCTCACTTGTGGCTATAGTGCTTGTAACTTTGGTTGTATGGATATTAGAGCGTTTCTGTGGCGTTACTGGTATTACAAAGATTGGCGATTTGTATGAGCTTCCGACAACAATTCCTGCGCCGAAACTGCCAAGTTTGGGCCTAACTGATGGTAAATCGCTAATACAGCTTATGACTGATTTGGCGCCTTCAGCATTCACTATCGCAATGCTTGGTGCTATTGAATCACTGCTTTCTGCTATGGTCGCCGACGGTGTGATTGGTGATAAACATAATTCAAACACCGAGCTTATCGCACAAGGTATAGCTAATATTGCAAGCCCTTTGTTTGGTGGCATCCCAGCAACCGGTGCCATTGCTCGTACAATGACAAATATTAATAATGGAGGTAAAACACCAGTGGCTGGTCTGATCCATGCGGTTGTTCTACTTCTTGTATTGCTGCTGTTCGGCAGATTGGTCGGTTTGATTCCGATGCCATGTTTGGCCGCAGTACTAATTATGGTCGCATATAACATGAGTGGCTGGCGTACATTCAGGATGTTGGCAAAGAATCCAAAATCGGATTTTGCTGTGCTTATAATGACATTCCTCCTGACAGTTGTTTTTGACCTGACAATAGCAATAGAACTTGGTCTTATCGCATCAATAGCTTTGTTCCTGAAACGTACTAATGAGGCTACGGTTATCCGTTCGTTCCACGATGAGATCGATCCAGGTGAAAACACCGATGTGGCGATGAGTAGCGAAGAGAAGTTGCAGATTCCTGAAGGCGTTGAAGTGTATGAGATCGACGGCCCATATTTCTTCGGAATCGCTAATAAATTCGATGAAATTGACAAATCAGTGGTCGGTAAAGAATATAAAGTCCGTATTATCAGAATGAGAAAGGTATCGTTTATTGACAGTACGGGAATCCATAATTTGGAGTTGTTATGCGACACATGTAAACAGCGTGGTATGGTGGTGGTTTTATCTGGTGTTAACGTACACGTAAGGGCGACACTTGAAAAGGCTGGAACAATTAAGAAACTGGGCGAAGAGAATGTTTGTTCTCATATTAATATAGCTTTGAAGAGGGCGGGGGAGATAGAGAATAAATAAAAGACACAATTTGTCAATTTGTCACTATCTTCTGTCAAATTGTCCAATAAATGCCTCTGGCACATAATTTGGTATTATTTCTGTCGAAAGTCGATGCGAAAGCTGAGACGATCAAATTAACAGATTGTTTAACAAATTATGGAGGTATAAATTATGTTACCAGTATTTAAAAACAGTTGGTTCCCAACAGTATTTGATGAATTCTTTGACAATGATTTAATGCCTCGTGCCAACACAACAGCACCGGCAGTGAATGTGAAAGAGGATGACAAAGCTTACACTATGGAGCTTGCAGCCCCGGGTATAAGAAAAGAGTTTTGCCGTGTGAACATCAACGAAGACGGTAATCTGAACATTGTCATCGAAAACAAGACAGAACATAAAGACGAAGATCACAAACATCACTATCTGCGCCGTGAGTTCTCATACGCAAACTACGAACAAAACTACACATTGCCAGAGGATGTTGACAAAGACGGCATCTCAGCTAAGGTCGAACATGGTATCTTGACAGTCGTGTTACCAAAGAAGACCAAGAAAGATGTGAAAGTTTCAAAGAACATCGATGTTCTGTAATTGAAATTTATAAAAAAGTCGATTGGTCGAAAGACCAATCGACTTTTTTTTTATTTTTGCGTAAAATTTGAAAACGATGTTAGAACATTTGTATAGTATTCTGCAACAGACACTTACGATAACCGCATTCGTCATCGGAATGATGATGATTATTGAATTTATTAATGTTAAAACCGATGGTTTGTGGTCTAAAAAATTGCAAGCATCTCCTTGGGTGCAAATTTTAATAGGTGCACTGATGGGCGTGATACCTGGCTGTTTGGGCACTTACACCATCGTTTCACTGTATATTCACCGTGTCGTGAATTTTCCGGCACTTATAGCAGCACTGATTGCAACTGCTGGCGACGAGGCGTTTTTCATGTTCTCGATGTTCCCTGGTGATGCACTGAAAATCACTTTGGTAATGTTTGTTGCCGCTATAGTTGTCGGTGCTGTGCTTCAGTTGACGATGAAAGACAAATACATCGGATTGTCTGAGAAATCATTCCCACTTCATGATGAGCCAGAATGTCATCATCACCATCATGAGCATACTATGAGAAACAATTTCAAAAACATCACTTTCGTGAGAGCATTACTCATTGCGATGTGCGTGTTGGTGTTGGGATTGATCCTTGGTGGCGTCATCGATGAAGGTCACGAGCACGGCCATGAACACGGAGGAGATGAGGAATGGATCCGTTATTCGCTTATAGCAATGTTTTCTGTGATTCTTATCATTGTCGCAGTAGCAAAAGAGCATTTTTTACAAGAGCATCTCTGGGAACATGTAATAAAAGTGCATCTACCAAAGATTTTTATATGGAGCTTCGGAGTAATATTGGCCATAACAATACTAGAACATTATGTTGATGTTCAAGGAATTGTGAATAGTAATCCTTATATTGTGTTACTAGTTGCGATTTTAATTGGTATTATTCCACAGTCGGGTCCGCATCTGATATTTGTTTTATTGTTTGCTAATGGCACACTTCCGTTCAGCATATTGCTTGCGAATTCGATAGTTCAGGATGGTCACGGTGCTTTGCCGTTGCTAGCAGAGTCAAGGAGAGCATTTTTACTTTCGAAAGGAATAAAAATTGGATTAGGAGTAGCTGTTGGTGTTTCGGGATTATTAATTGGATTTTAAATATGACAAAAGACGACTGCTTTTTCTTTGGAAAGATTTCAAAAACGCATGGTTTGAAAGGTGAATTGACCATCAAACTTGATGTTGCTAATCCTGAAGATTTTACCGATTTGAGATATCTTCTGATTGAGGATAGAGGGAATCTTATTCCGTATTTCATTGATTATTATAAGATTAATGGAGATAAAATGTTCGTGCAGATGCAGGATGTGAAAAAGATGGAGCAGGCAATGATCTTCATAGGTAAGGCTGTGTTTTTGCCAAACGAAATGCTCCCACAACTTGATGATGACGAGTTTTATTACAAGGAAATCATAGGATTCAAACTCATTGATGCAGAAAAAGGGGAAATTGGAGCTATTGCTGATGTATTGGAATATCCGACTCAGGCCGTTATTCAGGTTATGAGAGATGGTAAAGAGATTCTTATACCTATTCATGATGATATTATACAGAAAGTTAATAAGAAATCTAAAACATTGAATATCAAGGCTCCTGAAGGCTTGATTGATATGTATCTCAATATGTAGTTATGGATTGCCGTCCATTTTTCTTTAAGCAATTCGGTCTTTTCCATCATCGCTCGACAATGAAAATCGGGACGGATGCGATATTGCTTGCCAGATGGGTGGATGTATTTGGAAACGATGAAGTTCTAGATGTCGGAACGGGCTGTGGCCTCATTCCGCTTATGCTTGCTCAAAAAGGCATAAAAAGTGCAGATGCGGTTGAAATCGACAAAGATTCTTTCGAAGAAGCAGCACAAAATTTCAATAATTCAGCGTGGAATTCGCATCTTTTTGCTATAAATGACGACATAAAACACTATTCTGATAATTGTAATAAAAAATACGATTTAATAGTTTCAAACCCACCATTTTTCTTTGGTGATAACATCCCTGCAAATGCTAAAAAAGGTTTAGCAAGGCATACTAATACATTGAGTTATAATGATTTACTATTATCTGTAAAGAAGTTACTGAAGCTTAATGGTCGATTTGCATTGGTGCTCCCGGCTCGAGAATCACAGACTTTTTTGAAAGATGCTGAAAATCAAGGATTTTTTCTAAAAAAAGAAATGAAAATTGTGCCTATTGCGGGCAAAGAGCCAAATAGAATTAATATGCAACTCGTTGTAAATCATGTTGATAAGGTGGAAACTGATACATTTGTACTGAGAGATCAAGATCATACATTCACCAGAGAATACAAAGACTTTTTAAAAGATTATTATTTGGATTGAAAAAATCCTTAATTTTGCAAAAAATTTTTATGTTTAAACTGATAATCATAGCGATAATACAATCGGGTTTCCTGGCGGTAGCTCAGTATTACATGAAAATCGGCATGGACAGGGTTGGTGAGTACAGCATGACGTGGTCGTTTTTCAAAAGTTTTCTGAACTGGCAGCTTGGTCTTGCAGCAATTCTGTATATTATCGGCATGATTATTTATATGTTTATGCTAAAGAATTACAAATTGTCAGTGATTTATCCATTGACAAGCATCAGTTATGTTTTTACGATGCTTCTTGCGATGTTTTTCCTTGGAGAAGCCATTCCATTTATCAGATGGGCGGGTGTCTTTTTCGTGATGCTCGGCGTTGGCATGATAGCAAGATAGCTTGAATAATCAGAAAAAATTTAGATATGAGTAAATTAGTTGTTGTAGCTCTTGGCGGTAACGCTTTGTTGAGGAGCAATCAAAAAGGAACTTACAAAGAACAGATTGAAAATGTTACAGAGACTTGCGAAGCTTTGATGAGTTTCATCAAAAATGGTGACGGATTGATTATCGGTCATGGAAATGGTCCACAGGTCGGTAATGTGATGCTTCAGCACGAGGCTGGTGCTAAAATGTTTGAAGTTAAGCCGATGCCGATGGATTTTTGTGTTTCTGAAACACAAGGTTCTATAGGATATATGATTGAAACGGGATTCCGTAAAGTGTTGTCACAGCACGGATTCAAAAATAATATCGTAACTTTGGTGACACGCGTTTTGGTAGATGCCAATGACCCGATGTTCAAGAATCCTACTAAACCAGTCGGTCCTTATTATGAGAAAGAAGAAGCGGAAGATTATGCCGCCGCCACTGGTGCTATTTTTAAAGAAGATCCGAAGGGTAGAGGCTGGCGTAAAGTAGTTGCATCTCCTAAGCCATTGGAAATCAATAATATTGAACTTGTTGAGTTGCTTGCAAGACAAGGTAATATCGTTGTCACTGTTGGTGGCGGCGGCATCCCTGTTGTTGAAAAAGACGGTTACTACGTAGGTGTTGAGGCTGTTATAGACAAAGACCTTGCTTCATCATTGGCAGCAGTGCAGGTGAAAGCTGATGAATTCTATATCTTGACAGATGTTCCGCAGGCATACATCAACTTCCGTAAGGAAAACGAAAAAGCTCTCGGTAGAATAACTGTCGCTGAGGCCAAGAAATACTTGGAAGAAGGTCAGTTTACTGAAGGATCTATGGCGCCGAAGATGCGCGCTGCTATCAAGTTTGTCGAAGAGACTGGACATGATGCGGTCATTACAGACGCTACGAGCCTCGGTAATCCTAACGCTGGAACAAGAATCGTTCGCTAAAATGGGACGTCTTCGTTCATGCGTGACCCGATTCTTCTTTCATTCGGGGCATTGAAGTTGGCGTTCGGAGCAAATTGTGCCGGTTGGTCTGTGCTCTTGGTGTAATCCTGTTCGAGATCCTCGAAACGCGCATACTGTCCTACGAAACGCAGCTCCACATCGCCCAGTTTACCGTTACGGTGTTTAGCTATGTTGATGACAGCTTTACCTTTTGTTGATGAATGGTCTTCGTCCTCACTAAGTCCATAATACTCAGGACGATAGATGAAGATGACCATATCAGCATCCTGCTCGATAGCACCTGACTCACGAAGGTCAGAGAGGATAGGCTTTTTGGATCCTGGTCGTGACTCGACACTACGCGAGAGCTGAGACAGCGCTAATACGGGGATATTCAGCTCTTTTGCCAAACTCTTTAACGAACGAGATATATTACTGATTTCCTGCTCGCGGTTGCCGTTTTTGTCTGTCTTTGCAGTCATAAGTTGCAGATAATCAATAAAAATCATCTGGATGTCATGCTGCTGTTTGAGACGACGGCATTTTGCGCGGAGGTCGAAAACCGAGAGTTGAGGCGTGTCGTCGATAAATAATTTGGCATTGATAAGAGGCGACACCTTGGTGTTTAACTGTTGCCACTCGTACTCGGCAAGCTGTCCTGAGCGCAGTTTGTCAGCTGTCAGTGAGGTTTCCGAGGAAATCAAACGTGTGACGAGTTGAACTGATGACATTTCTAATGAGAAGAAAGCAATCGGTTTGTTGAAGTCAACGGCAGCGTTGCGTGCCATATTGAGTGCGAAAGCTGTTTTACCCATACTTGGACGAGCTGCGAGTATGATGAGGTCGGATTTCTGCCAGCCTTGCGTGATGCGGTCGAGCTCGGTATAGCCTGAAGGTACGCCACGTAGGGCAGAACCGGCATTTTTCGCTTTCTCAATATCGTCGATGGCAAGTTTCACGAGGTCAGGCATCTGGTCGTAGTTGCGTCGCAGGTTATTTTCACTGATCTGGAACAGCTTATTCTCAGCAGTGTCAAGCAAATCGAACACATCGGCAGAGTCTTCGTAAGCGTCTTTGATGGTTTCTGAAGAAATCTGAATCAACTGACGTTGGATGTGTTTTTGCAAGATGATTCTTGAGTGATACTCAATGTTTGCTGAAGAAACGACGCGGTTGGTGAGCTGTGAGATGTAATAAGGACCGCCAACAGCCTCAAGGTCTCCTGTAGATTTCAGATGGTTGGTAACAGTAAGAATATCAACGGGTTCTGATTTGGTAAATAAATCCTTGATGGCGGCGAAAATAATCTGATGGGCCTCTTTATAAAACACCTCTGGTGACAAAATGTCAATCACGGCATTCACGGCTTCTTTTTCGAGCATGAGTGCACCTAAAACAACCTCCTCCAAGTCGACGGCTTGAGGAGGTATACGTCCTTGATTATTAAGCACATCCAAGCTTGTATTTGCGGCTTGTGACCTAATAAACCCCGATTTTTTTATGCTTTCATTATTCATACCACAAAATTATGAATAATGATAATTTGATTTTTATATGTTGATAACTTTTTTGTAGATGTCACGCAAAGCAATGTTCTCTTGTTCCAAATCGTTGGTAATCAGGTTTCTTTCCATGACGTTGTCGCTAAGTGCATTCAAGATGATGCGGCTATGCTCGAAAAGTTTTTTGTCAGGGAAGACACATTCATAAACATTTTGCAACGAAAAATCGCTTTTTGTATTCTCGTGACGAAAATCCGACTGCTGGAGAATGTC
This sequence comes from Bacteroidales bacterium, assembly GCA_017549705.1. GTDB lineage: Bacteria > Bacteroidota > Bacteroidia > Bacteroidales > F082 > Limimorpha. The sequence continues at coordinate 35,554 of JAFYNO010000081.1, forward strand.
TTTTAAATTTAATATTTTGTAATTTAACTCTTTGGAATCCAGTAAGTTAAGTTTCTGGAAAGAAGCAGCAATGTTTTGTGGAGCGAAACATATTACACGTTCAAAACCTGCTAGTTGTTCGGTTAAAATATCGAGGCAGTCCTTCCATTTTGAGAGGTCTTCAAGGCAATCCCAGTTATATATTTTGTCAAAATTGCCGTTGTTTGAGAGGATGGAGAAAGCAATTATGAATTCGGTGTATGGCTTGTCTCCGTCAAATAGCGGCACGGCGGGGCGATAAAATAGAAGATTTAGATAGGCTGTTGAGGAGTTTCTATTACCGATAAGTTCGTAAAGTGTCTTATAATCAATTGTATATGGTCTGTTAGTCTCATTGGGGACGTTTTTCCAGCAGTGGCCGTGAAACTCGCAACGGTATGGTGTATCGCATTGGTTTCCGATAGGAATCTTTGGTGAATGAGGCTGTTTGATAATATCTTTAAAATGTGTAATGTTTTTGGCAATCACATCCTGATATTGTTCGGCATAATCTTTAACTGATTGAAAAACAAATAATTGTGATAAATCGAGGTCTCCGTTTTTTACATAGTCGGAGTTGATGTACATCAGTTGGATGTCGGAAAGGGGGACGTTACAGCCTTTAAGGACGTAGTATTGTAGAGCCGCATCTTTCATATAAGTTGGGCTAAGGCTTAATGAGCTTTTTACTTCGATGGCACGCCATTTATCGCCTTCGCGCACAATGATGTCGAGCATTATGAGAGTATCATCATATTGAAACACAGCCTCGTACATCACATTCACAGCAGGATTTGTCAGATTATTCAGTGTTTCAACGGCTTTCTTGCTGAATTGTGATGGCGAACTTGGAGTCATATTTATACCACCTGGAAATAGTTGCTGCGCTAATATTCCCACATCGGTGCCGCGTTTGAATTTGGCGCGTTGTTCCATACTCAGTTTATCGCGTAAAAACGGTCTGTTTTTGAATAGATACAGAGCTTTTTCGCATTGCTCGCCTTTGATATATGTTGATTTGGATAATATATGCATATTATTGATTGTTAGTGAGTTGGAGAATGTTTTTCTTGGCAAATATAGTCATGGAAATGCCTCTTGCAAGCATGAAGCCAAGAAAAGCGATCCAAAGTCCATGGTTGCTATACATTGGGACTAAAATATACCAAAGTGGTAGAAATACCAATATTGATGAAATGATCATAGTATTGCGGATGGCTTTGGAGGCTGTTGCGCCAATGTAGATGCCGTCCCAAAGGAAAGCAGCAAAAGTGATAATCGGAATCAATACCATATATATATAATAAGGTTGAATTTGATCGATTATTAAGGGATGGTCTGATATTATCTTAACAAAAGGAGTGGGGAAGAGTGCGTAAAGGATAGCGAACGGCAGGCTTATGTAGAAACCCCATTTGAAAAGAAGAATTACAACGCTTTTCAGGTTTTTGGAGTCGTTGGCGCCAACATATTTCCCGACTAATGCTTCTCCGGCGTAAGCGAAACCGTCAGTGAAATAGGAAAAGATGTAGAAGAATTGAAGTAGTATCATGTTGATACTCAAGATGTTATCTCCCAATTTGGCGGATTGGTTAGTAAAGAATGCAATTGTTAAAACGAGGAGAATACTTCTTATCATTAAGTCGGTGTTGACCTTGAAAAATCTTTTTAATTTATTGATATTCAATAATATACTAATATTAGGTTTAATAAGATAGTTATTATATTTGGTAAATAAAAATAACAAAGCTGTGGCTAATCCGCAGTATTGAGCGAGGACAGTGCCGAGTGCCACACCAACGACGTCTTGTTTCATCACTACGACGAAAAATATGCTAAATGCGATATTTAACACGTTGATTATTATGGCAATAGACATTGGAATTTTAGTGTTTTGCATGCCAATAAACCATCCATTAAGGCAATAAAGCAGCATATTGGCTGGTGCGGCCCAAATCCTGATGAAAAAATAAGATATAGCCAGATCTTTGACCTCGTCGCTGCCGTCCAGTAGAGCCAGACTGAGTCTGGCTATGGGTTTTTGAATACATAATATTAATAGGAATGCAAAAACGGCTATGATTATTGATCTATATAATGAATAACTGATTTCTATATGATTGTTGGCGCCGAATGATTGTGCTGTGAATCCTGTTGTTCCGGCGCGTAGGAAGCTAAAAAAAGAATACAGAACACTAAAAATAGTGCCTCCCAGGGCTATTGCACCGATATAAATTGGTGAGCTGAGGTGGCCCATCAGAATCATATCGACTAAACCCAGCAACGGGATGGTTATGTTGCTGATAATGTTTGGGATTGCTAATTTTAGGATTGAACGATTCACTTGAAAAATTTTTACGCAAAAATAAAAAATATTGTGTGATGTATTAGAATTTTTTGTAAATTTGCGCAGTTGAAAATGAGGGGGTGTGGAAAAGTGTGGAGCGATTCCACAAAATTCCACAGATGTGTTAAATGAAAACGAGAAAGTTTAATTGTTTAAAATATTGATTATCAAACGATTAGTAAAATAATTAAATTTTAAAACAGTTTGGCATAGTTTTAGAATCATCTAATTTCAAATTTATAAACACAATGAAAAAAGCATTAACAATTTTATCAGTCGCATTAGTAGCACTTTTATTAAGCTCATGCGTTGAGAGTTCAAAGAAGTATCAGACATTACTTGCAGAGAAGGAAGCTCTTGCAGTTGAGAACCAGAACATGGAGAATGAGTTTAATTCAGCAATGGGTCTCATCAACGAACTTGAGAACAACCTTCAGGCAATTCGTGAAGAAATGGGCGTTCTTGTTGTGCAACAGGAAGGAAAAGACAGAGATCAGGTTGTTTCTGAACTCGTACAGATTAAGCAAGTCATGACTGAGAATCGTGCTCGTTTGGATTCATTGAGCGACGCATTGGACAAAGCAAACAGAAACAATGCAAACCTTCGTGCTCACGTGAAGAAACTTCAGGCTCAGCTTGTTGAAAAAGAAGAAATGATTGCTGACCTCATGGCTCAGATCCAGGAGAAAGATGGTCAGATCAGCTTCCTGAACACTCAGGTTGAAGGTTTGAATAACGACCTCAATAATGCTAACAACACAATTGAGAATCTTAACAATGAGAAGACAGCTCAGACAAACGAGATGAACACTGTTTATTACATCAACGGTACAGCTAAGGAATTGAAGGCAAAAGGCGTTATCCTCAGTGCAAAGAAAGTTCTCCAGAACGACGTTCCTACACAGGAATTCACAAAGGGTGATATGCGTGACCTTACTTCAATTGTTTACAACTCAAAGAAGGCTGTTGTTCTCTCAACACATCCAGCTGATTCTTACAACCTCGTCAAAGGTGTTGACGCTGATGGTAAGAAGATTGTTACACTTGAAATTACAAATCCAGAGATGTTCTGGATAGTAACTAAATATTTGGTTGTCTTAACCAAGTAATTTTTCTGCTCGTTTTCAATATTTACGGAAATCCGGCGCCGCCTGGCGCCGGATTTCTATTTTTTTGCAAAAATTTGACGCGGATAATAATAAAATACTTACTTTTGCAAAACGAGTAGAAATTTTATTATGTCAAAAAGTATATTGATTGTCGATGACGACGTGGCCTTTGGCGTGATGCTAAAGACGTGGTTCCAGAAAAAAGACTGGGAGGCAACTCTTGTTGCCAACTTGGATAAGGCTTTGCAAACGTCTAAGACAACACAGTTTGACTTGATCCTCAGTGATTTGCGTTTGCCGGATGGTGATGGCATTCTTTTTCTCAACTATTTGCGAGAGAAAAAAATAATGACACCTTTTATAATAATGACAGGCTATGCTGATGTGCAGACCGCCGTCAATGCCATCAAACTTGGAGCTTTTGATTATCTTAAAAAACCTATAGTGCCGGATTTGTTAGAAGAAAAAATAGAATTGGCACTGAAGCGAGATGATAGTGAGGGTAAGAAGGATAAAGAGGATAAGATGGATAAGAGGACGGCTGTGATGGTTAAAGGCAATAGTCCGGTGATTCAGAGAGTTTACAAGCATGTGGCCTTGGTTGCTCCGACGAAGATGTCGGTGCTTATCATGGGAGAGAGTGGCACTGGAAAAGAATATATTGCCAGAATGATTCATGAGCAGAGTGGTAGAAAAAACAAGCCGTTTATTGCTGTCGACTGCGGCAGTCTATCGATGGAGCTGGCCCCCTCAGAGTTGTTTGGCCATATGAAAGGTTCGTTTACTTCGGCAATTGCCGATAAAAAAGGCGTTTTTGTGGAAGCAAACGGAGGAACAGTATTCCTTGACGAAGTGGGAAATCTGCCTTACGAGGTTCAGAAACAGCTTTTGAGAGCGTTACAGGAGCAGAAAGTCAGGCCGGTAGGATTAACACAAGATATCAATGTGGATGTAAGAATAGTGGCTGCCACAAATGAAGATCTTGAAAAAGCCATTGAGGAAGGACGTTTCCGTCAGGATTTGTACCATAGAATCAATGAGTTTTCAATAGAGGTGCCACCATTACGTGACCGTATTGACGATCTTGAGGAGTTTGCAAATTGTTTCCTCGCTCAAGCTAATGAAGAGCTAGGGAAAGATGTTAAACGCATATCTTCTGATGCCTTGGATATCTTGATGAGGCATCGTTGGGATGGTAACTTACGAGAGCTTAGAAATGTTATCCGTAGAGCGACGTTATTTGCTGAAAATGAAGAGATTACTCCAGACAATCTGCCTGTGTTAAAAGATCGGTCACAGGGATCTGTTGAAATCGATGAAATGGCATTACAGCCAGGTGATGAGAAAGCGCAGATTTTAGCAGCGTTAAAACGAGCCCGCGGTAATAAAACAGTTGCCGCCAAACTACTTCAGATTGACCGTAAGACGTTGTATAACAAGATGCATCAGTTGGGAATCGAGCTTACTTGAATTCCGGATGCAATTCGTAAAATTTGTTTTCAAATGTGCGGACGCGTGTCAATGATTTACGTGTCCAATCAAGACGTATTTCCTGTTTTTCTTCTTCAGTGAGATGCCAGTTGATGTTGCTTTTGTGCAGCCGTTGTGTTAGTGTGTACATCAGTAATGCCGCGGAAACACTGATATTAAAGCTTTCTGTAAATCCATGCATTGGAATCTGTACGTACATGTCGGAGTGCTCGAGGGCATAGTCGGTTAGACCTGTTTTTTCGGTGCCGAAAACAACGGCGATGGGCTGGTCGAGTGGAAGAGTGTCGAGCGTGTAATCGTCCTGATGTGGGCAAGTCGCCACTATTTTATATCCTTTGCTGTGTAGATAGTCGAAAGTCTCCGGCGTGTTGAATTCATTGACATTATATTTATGGAGATCGAGCCACTTGCTAGAACCTACGACAATATCCGGATTTATATCGTAAACCCATTTATTTTCAATAATATGGACGTCTTGAACACCGGTAAGATCGCAGCTTCGTAGCACCGCGCTAGCGTTATGTGACTGATAAATATCCTCAAGCACAATGGTCAGATGGCGAGTGCGATAATTGAGTACCTGCTCAAAACGTTGTTTTCTTTCCTCGGTAATGAAATCAGAAAGAAATTCGTATAATTTTTGTTCTTTTGCGTTCAAAATGAATAACTTACGTTAAGTTTATGATTTGAGTAAAATTTTTACAAATATAATGAAAAAAATGTTCGATTGTAAAGAAAAATAACGTATTTTTGCAATTCGAAAAAATGTATTTATAGATATGGCAAAAGAAAACGTACAGAAAGACGAGGAACGTCTTGAACAAATTGAGTCAACATTAGGAAAGACAGAAATGTTTATTGAGAAGAACCAGAAGACCATCACAGTGGTTTTAGCAGTCATCGTGGTTGTTGTTTTGGCAATTTTCGGAGTGAAGAAATTCGTTATTGAACCACGTGAGGCAGAAGCACAGAAAGCCATGTTCCGTGCTGAACAGCTTTTCGGCACTGATGATTATGCAGTTGCATTGAACGGTGACGGTAACAACGCTGGTTTCATGGATATCATCAATGAATATGGTGGAACAAAGTCGGGCAATCTGGCAAGATATTATGCAGGTATTTGCTATCTTAACACTGGAGATTTCAATAACGCTATCAAATATCTCGGCGAGTTCAAAGGTAAAGATCAGATTGTGAAGCCATTGGCCACAGGTGCTATGGGTGATGCATATCTCGAACTTGACAATGCTGCTGAAGCTGCAAAATGCTATGAAAAGGCTGCAAAAGAATCGAAGAACTCATTCACAAGCCCAATGTTTTTGATGAAAGCTGGATTGGCTTACGAGATGGTCGAGAATTATGCTAAGGCATTGGAAATGTATAAGATTATCAAGGCTGATTATCCGAACAGCAATGAAGGATTTAGCATTGAGAAATACATTGCTTATGTAGAAGCAAAGCTTTTGAAATAGTTTAAAGTTGAAAGTTGAAAGTTTAAAGTGCCTGATTCTGAAGGGAGTCAGGCATTTTTGATAAATATAAGGATATGAAAATCATATATTTTGGAACGCCAGAGATTGCAGCTTCTCAGCTTGAAGCGATATTGGCTGCAGGCTATGAGGTGCCAGTTGTTGTCACTACACCTGACCGTCCGGCGGGACGTGGCAAGCAGCTACATTCGTCGGAGGTGAAGGAGTGTGCTTTGAAACACGGATTGCCTGTTCTGCAACCGGAAAAGCTTAAAGATGAGGCGTTTGTGGAGCAGTTGCGTTCATATCATGCTGATTTGTTTGTTGTTGTAGCTTTCAGAATGCTTCCTGAGGTGATTTGGAGCATGCCGCCGAAGGGGACGATTAACCTTCACGCATCGCTGTTGCCGCAATATAGAGGTGCGGCACCTATCAATCATGCAATTATAAACGGTGAAAAAGAGACTGGTTTGACTACTTTTATCCTTGATAAAGAAATCGATACTGGAGCAATGATAATGCAGGAGAAAGTGGCGATTAGTGATACGATGACGGCTGGTGAACTTCATGACGTTTTGATGCAACTTGGGAATGATGTCATCGTCAAGACAATAAAAATGATAGAAGAAGGGAATGTCCAAGCTGAGAGTCAAAATTCTGTCATCGAGAGAAAAAATTTGACATTGAATCCTGCTCCGAAGATTTTTAAGGAGGATTGTTATATAGATTGGAACAAGACTGGAAGAGAGATTTACAATTTCGTGAGAGGCCTTTCGCCATATCCAGCAGCCCATGCCAAGATACAGAATCCAGAAGGGGAGATTTTGGATTTGAAGATATACAAGACCGAATTAGCGTCAAAATCTGATGGTTGCGACAGTATTCTGTGTTTAAAAACAGATCAAAAAACGTTTTTAGAGGTTGTTTTGAAGGATTCTTGCATAAAAATCATGGAACTTCAGCAGGCCGGCAAGAAAGCGATGCCAATTGCGGAATTCCTAAGAGGGACAAGGGTTTCCGAAGATTGGAAGCTGGTTTTGTAAGTTATTATTGAAAATTTTTTCAAAAAAATTAAAAAAAAATGAAAAAAACGTTGCAAGTGACTGATTTTATGTTATATTTGCATTGTCAAAAATTACAAACTTATTAAAACTTACAAAATGAATAAAGCAGAATTAGTAAATGTGATGGCTGAAAAAGCTGGCCTCACAAAGGTTGACGCTAAAAAGGCATTGGACGCTTTCATTTGCGCAGCAACAGGTGCAATCCGTAAAGGTGAGAGAATCTCATTAGTTGGCTTTGGCACATTGTCAACAACAAAACGTCCAGCACGTAAAGGTCGTAACCCACAAACTGGCAAAGAAATCATGATTGCCGCTAAGACAGTTGTGAAATTCAAAGCTAGCGCTGATTTAGTAAAATAATAGGTTTTACTATTGACAACTAAGGTCGCTTTCGAGCGACCTTTTTTGTTTAGAATAAAGTACGTTGTCCGCTTGCCTCTTTGAGGTTGCCGTTTTCATCCTGCTCTATGACGCCGTTGTCAAGCATCCAGCGCACGGTTTCCAGCACTTTTTCCTCAAGATAGTTCTTCGCCAATGACGGTGTCTCGTAAAGTGGCACTACTCGTTTCTTGACTTCTTCGAGTATCAATTCGCTTATGTTTTTGTACTCTTCATCGTTGATTTTCATCTGATTGCGGATGTTACAGACATCGCATTTACCACATCTCGTCTTGATCTTCTCGCCGAAATAACGTAAAAGTTGGACGCTACGACATTCGGTATCGTTATTGACGAAGTCGATGACAGCTTGAACGCGTTTAGTGGCGTCATCTTTTCGATCTTTATAAACTTCGTCTGACAAAGCAAAATGACGAGTGTCTTGCCGTTCTGTCAGATATTGAATCTGAGGTTTGTCACTGCGTTGTATATATGATAAGAAGTTGAATTTCTCCAATTTTTTCAGTATTATTTCAACATTTTCTACGTTGATGCCAAGCTTGTGACTGATTTGCTCTTCTTTTATCTTCACGAAATCTGATAGAATTCCAGGGTAGTTTCTCAGCAGGAACTTAATCATGGCGTCGAATTCGGCATATTCCACCTGGAAGCGATAGAGGTCTTCGCGGCTTGCTTTGATGAACAGCTGTGACGGAGTGTTCATGGCTTCAGAAAGGGCAAAGAAACCTTCTCTTTCCATGAGTTTTAATGAGTTAAATACTTCTAGCAAAGAGAATCCATAGCTAGTCGCGAACTCATTCATGTCGAAAGGATAACTTTGTCCGTTGCCTGCACCTACTGGTATTTGCAGATAATTACCGAGCGCATCGTATATTGTTTTTATGCGATCAAGTTCTGGATACGACTGTTGCAAGTTTTCCTTTAGTTGTTTGATATCGATGTCTGATACAAGTAGGAAAGCTTCGGAGGGCTTGAGGTCGCGGCCGGCGCGTCCTGCCTCTTGGAAGTAAGCTTCGAGTGTGTCGGGAAGATCCATGTGGATGACGAGGCGCACGTCGGGTTTGTCGATGCCCATTCCGAAGGCGTTTGTTGCCACAATGACTTTGATTTTTCCATCCATCCACAACTTCTGGCGCTCGTCACGAGTCTTGGCGTCTATGCCTGCATGGTAAAATGTCGCGCTGATGCCAACGGATTGCAGCCAGTCGGCGATTACCTTAGTACGCTTTCTACTGCGGACATACACTATGCCGCTGCCAGACTGCATCTTCATAAAGAGACGGTACATAAGTCCATATTTATCAGCGACTTTGATGACGTTATAAGTGACGTTTTTGCGCTCATAGCTTGTCTGGAAGACATTCTTCTCTTTAAAACCAAGCCTATATTGAATGTCTTCTACGACTTTTGGTGTGGCTGTCGCTGTAAGAGCTAATACAGGTGTATTCGGGATGTACGGTCGAATCTCTGCAATTTTCAGATAAGGTGGACGGAAATCGTAGCCCCATTGCGAGATGCAATGCGATTCGTCTATGGCTAGGAGGCAAACCTTCATCTTTTTTACTGCTTCAATGAAGGCTTCGGTCATCAGGCGCTCGGGCGAGACGTACAGAAACTTTAGATTGCCGAAAACGGCTTTGTTATATGCTATTTCCACTTCGCTCGGGTGCATTCCTGAATAAATAGCGGTGGCCTGAATGTTGATATTTTTCAGATGTTGGACCTGGTCTTTCATCAGCGAGATGAGCGGGGTGACTACGATACAGACGCCGTCCATAGCCATTGCTGGGACCTGGAAACATATCGATTTTCCGCCTCCTGTCGGCAGTAACGCAAGGGTATCACGGCCCTCGATGACAGAATCGACAATGTCTTCCTGCATAGGGCGAAATGATGGATATCCCCAGTATTTAACCAAAACCGATCGCGTCAGTTCACTCATCTGAATATTTTTTTGCAAAGATAAAAATATTTAGCAAAATTTTTGTAATTTTGCGCCCGATTTTTTCAAAAATTTAAATAAATGACAAGTATTCGTAATGTTGCGATTATCGCTCACGTTGACCACGGAAAAACCACTTTGGTGGATAGAATTCTGTATCAATCCAAGCTTTTCAGAGAGGATAAGGATAATGGAGATTTGATTTTGGATAACAACGACCTTGAGCGTGAACGAGGTATCACTATCTTGTCTAAGAACGTTTCAGTGCGTTATAAAGATGTGAAAATCAACATTATCGATACTCCTGGTCACAGTGATTTCGGAGGCGAGGTGGAGCGTGTTCTCAACATGGCTGATGGTGTTCTGTTGCTTGTCGATGCATTCGAAGGCCCGATGCCGCAGACTCGTTTCGTGCTTGAGAAAGCTATCCAGCTCGGACTGAAACCTATTGTGGTGGTGAATAAGGTTGATAAGCCGAATTGCACTCCTGAAGAGACTCAGGAAGCTGTGTTCGACCTGATGTACAACCTTGGCGCAACTGACGATCAGCTCGACTTCCCGACAGTGTTTGGTTCATCGAAACAAGGCTGGATGTCGGATCACTGGACACACGTCACAAACGACGTTTCATACCTTTTGGATGTGATTATCAACACCATTCCTGAGGCAAAATATGAAGAAGGCACACCACAGATGCTTATCACATCGTTGGATTACAGCTCATACGTTGGACGTATAGCTGTGGGTCGTCTGAAACGCGGTATCCTTCAAGCTGGTATGAACGTCTCGTTAGTGAAACGCGACGGCTCAATAGAGAAGAACCAGATCAAGGAACTCTACACTTTTGAAGGTCTTGGTAAAGAAAGAACGAAAAAGCCTGTGATGGCTGGCGATATCGTTGCTGTGATGGGACTTGAGAACTTCGAAATCGGTGACACTGTCGCTGACTTCGAGAACCCTGAAGCACTGCCTCCAATCCATGTCGACGAGCCTACGATGAGTATGTTGTTCACAATCAACAACTCACCATTCTTCGGCAGAGAAGGCAAATTCGTGACATCACGTCATTTGCGTGAGCGTCTTTACAGAGAGACTGAGAAGAACCTCGCATTGAAGGTTGAGGATACCGATTCACCAGATTCATTGATGGTTTACGGTCGTGGTATCCTTCACCTCAGTATCTTGGTGGAGACGATGCGCCGTGAGGGTTATGAGTTTCAGATCGGTCAGCCGAAGGTGCTGTTGAAGGAAATCGATGGCAAGAAATGTGAGCCTATTGAGGTTATGAACGTGCAAGTGCCAGAGAACTTTGCAGGTCGTGTCATTGAGTTGGCATCGCAGCACAAAGGTGAGATGACCAATATGTCACCTAAGGGCGACCGTATGAACCTTGACTTTGACATCCCAGCACGTGGCTTGATTGGCTTGCGTTCAGCTATGCTTACTGCTACTGAAGGTGAAGCTGTTATGTCGCATCGTTTCAAGGATTACGAGCCATGGAAAGGCGAGATGGACACTCACGAGGTGGGCGCTCTCATCGCGATGGAGACTGGAACAGCTGTGCCGTATGCTTTGTGGAAGCTGCAAGATCGTGGTAAGTTCTTCGTCATGCCGAATGAAGACGTCTATATGGGCGAGGTCATAGGTGAGAACACACGTGCCAACGATATCGTGTTAAACATCAACAAGACCAAGCATTTGACAAACGTGCGTGCTTCAGGTTCTGACGATAAAATCGTGCTTATCCCTCCGGTAAGGATGTCGCTTGAAGAGTATATGGAATATATCCGTGATGACGAATATCTCGAGGTGACTCCTAAGAGTCTGCGTCTGCGTAAGATCATCCTAGATGAGATCGAGCGCAAGAGAAGCGGACGTCACAGCGAGGAAATCAGCGATTAAGCTATATCGTATTTATCGGCTAGCATAGCTAAGAGGGCATCGGATTGATTCATAAATTCGATGCCTTTTTCTTCCCAGTCTGGGAGTGGTGTGGCGTCTTTGCCGCGGCGGCTGTCCATATCGATGAGATATTGAGCCGATTTTTGCTCCAGCTGGATGAACATCGGACGCATCTTATGACACACTGCACGAGCCTTTTCGAAATCGTGCTCGGTAATAGCGTCATTGAGGATGACGAGGTTGTCGGATGTGGCGTTAACAAACGTTTGCAGAATCTCGCTGATGGCGCTGCTGTCGTTGTTAAACATCTCGCAGAGCTGCGGGAAGTCAGCAGAATACTCGCATTTTTTACCTTCCTCCTCGGTGTAATTGTCATTTAAAAGGAGTGCTAACTCTTTGATACTAAAAGGTTTCCTCAGATAGCCATCGAACCCCTCCGACATGGCGTAATTTTCGGAATATTCATCACGTGCCGTCATAAGAATGGTCTTCTTGTTTGGGTCAACAGACTTGATGGTCTTCAAGACATCGTTGCCGGAGAAAGTACCCATCTCTCTGTCGGTGATGACGAGGTCATATTTGTCGAGTTCGTTGAGATATCTGTTGAACTCGATATATGAGCGGCAGATGTTTGACTTGTGACCAATCTTGTTGAGCATGGCGACGATGACGGAAAGTAGGCTGTTGTCGTCGTCGACCAGGAGGATGTTGAGTTTTTTGATAGTGTTAACCATATCAGTATCAGTGTTTTTCTCTTTCTCTAATAATTTATTCTCTACAATCTTGACAGGGATGCTAATCTCGAAATGGCTACCTTTTTCGAGTTCGGACATCACTTGGATTTTGCCGCCGAGTATCTCTAGCATTCCTTTGACGACGAAGAGACCGAAGCCATTGCCTTCAGCGAGGCCGGGGTTGTTGTCGGCTTTGCTGAATGGCTTGAACATCTCGTCAATTTTTCCGCTTGGGATGCCGATGCCTTGGTCTATCACGCTGAAAACCAATTTATTATTGACGAGATATACTCCAAAATGAACTTCACCTTCGATGGTGTATTTCAATGCGTTGGAGATGATATTGCTCACCACCTGTCTGATTTTCAATGCGTCAGAGTTGACATAAAGGTCGTCGGAGATGTTCTTATGATAGAAGAACTTCAGTTGTTTGTTTTCGGCTATAGGCCTGAACATCTCAGCTAGGCTGTCGCAGAGCTCTGCTGCGTTGAAGTCGTGGCGTTTGATGAACTGCTTACCTTGTTCGAGGCTTGAGAAGTCAAGTAAATTCGACAGGAGCGAGAGGATGTGCTGTGATGACACCTTCATGGAGTTCAGGCGCTGAATATCAGTTTCATTTCTTTTTTCCATCTCCATCAACTCGATATAACCGATGATGGACGATAGCGGTGCTTTGATGTCGTGCGAAACAGAGAGCAGTAGCTTGTGACGGCTTTCCATGATTTCTTCGGTGCGCTTTTGGGCTTCTTCCATAGCTCGTCTAGCTCTCGACACACGCTTGATATCTCTGGAAATCAATAAGATACATAGTAAAATGCTTGCTAATGCGATGGCGCCGCCATACATGGAATAATTCAGGTTTTGCTGAATCATCGACTCACTATTTTGAATAGCAGTCATCACAGAGGTAAGAGTCTGTTTATGTAAGGTGATGAGCAATCCTGATATCTCTTCTGAAATCTTCTGGTCTGATTTAATAAAGCTTTGATATTGACGCTCAATGATTTTCAGCCTTTTAAGATATTCTTCTTTGCCTTTATCAGTGTAGATTTTGATACCTTCCATGAGGTCGATTCTGCTTTCAGGGCTCTCCTCAGTGATGGTGTCATAAGTTGTTGTCGTTATAAAAATGACGCTGTCGTGTGGAATTTCTGAATTGAAAAGGCGTTGAAAGAAACTTTGTTTGTCGGCCATTCTGAAGATGGTATCCTGTTTTGTGACAGGAATAATGCGCGTCGTTTTCTCTTGTGGCTTGTAGTCGGTGATGATTTTTGATATCTCATCATATGGATTGAACAAATCGTACTGATGAGTGATCTCCTTGATAATCACTTCTTTGCGATTCAAAAGATGTATGATGTCGTTGAGAATCTTCTCGTTATCTGTGTTGTCATCGGAATAATAAACTATTGAGTCTTTTATTGCGATTGTGGATTTAAGATATTGATTGAATCTTAAGAGGTTTTTGTGATTACCGGAGACGGTATATAGTTGTGCTTGAGACTGGGCTTCGTTTACATTTTTGATGAGTTCGTTGGTGAAATCGAGCACCATCTCATTATGGTCGATCGCAATTCTTTGATTCAGAATTGATTTCTTGAGATTTGAGATGTAGTAAATCATGAAAGCTAGTATGACTATCACAATGATATAGATTATGACAGCTTCCCAACGGATGCGGCCCTCATAATGTTTTCTTATGAATTTTACTTCTCTCATGCTCACAAAATTACTAAAAAAAGTATTATGTCGTAAATATTTTGTAACTTTGCAATATAAATTTTGAAATAATGAAAAAGCTTTTATTGTTTGCGCTTAGCGCGATGTTTTTAACAGGTTGTACCATGAAACATGAAGTTAAATTATTGGATGCCAACGATTTTAACACAGAGGTCGATGGCAAGAACGTGTCGCTTTACACTTTACATAATGGCGCATTAACTATGCAGGTGACTAATTATGGCGGTCGTGTGGTATCGTTGTGGGTGCCTGATTATAGAGGAAGTTACGAAAATGTAGTGCTTGGATACAACAATATTGATAGCTATATTAATAATAAAGGTGAGAGATATCTTGGTGCGCCAGTGGGTCGTTATGCCAACCGTATTGCTAATGGCGAGTTCACTCTTGACGGAAAGAAATATGAGCTTTTCAAAAATGACAACGGCAATACGCTTCACGGTGGCGAGTTTGGCGTCGACCGCGTTGTTTGGGATATCAAGTCGGTGACAGACAATGCTATCGTTCTCAATACTGTATTACCTGACGGAATGGATGGTTTCCCGGGTAACCTCGATATCACCATGACTTATACTTTGACTCTTGACAATGAGTTCCGCGTTGATTATCTGGCTACGACTGATGCGCCGACGGTGTGCAATCTTTCGCATCATTCATTCTTTAACTTGAAAGGCGCAGGCAATGGCACAATACTCGACCATGAGTTGATGATCAATGGCAAAGTCATTACCTTGATAAACGAAAATCTTATTCCAAAAGGAACATTCCTTCCAGTTAAAAACACACCTATGGATTTCACTGAAGCAAAAGCGATAGGGCAGGATATTAATAGTTATCATCCTCAGATGGAGAATGGCAATGGCTATGATTTCAACTGGGTTCTAAACAAGCCTATGGGTGAGATGGGGCTCGCTGCAACTTTATATGAGCCAAAATCAAGAAGATATATGGAGGTTTATACCGACCAACCAGGGATTCAGTTTTACAGTGGCAACTTCTTTGAAAACAGATACGAGGCGCTGGCTCTTGAGACTCAGAAATATCCAGATAGCCCGAATCAAAAAATATTCCCCACCACGGTGTTGAGACCTGGTGAGGAATATCATCACACTTGCATCTATCGCTTTAAATAGTTTTTTCGATTTTCCAAGCGAACGCTCTCAGACCCAGTTCCGGTGTCTGAAGGTCATGTTCGTGCAGTGTGTTCAGGATGCTGTCCACTTTCTCGTCGTCGACGAAGGTCAGCATGGCGTCGTTGAATGTCGGCCAGGTGTGTGTGCCGTAGTGTGCCTCACCTGACTCTGAGCCTCTTCCTGTTATTTCGTTCCATCGGGTGAATCCGCGAACTCCTTCTTTTTCAAGGAGTTCGGATATTTCTTCGTAATAAGCCTGATTGTAGGCGATGAATATTCCTGTCATATTCTTGCAAGTTTTCTTTCTTGACGTTTAATTCTTCTAGATATAAATATTGCGTACAATGTCGGGATGAGCACGAGGGTGATGAGTGATGACACTGACAGGCCCCATGCGACGACCACACCGAGGCCATTCCACATCTCAGCGCCTTCACCGGTGCCGATAGCCATAGGTATCATACCGAGGACGGTGGTGAGTGTGGTCATGAGGATAGGACGCAGACGTTGACGTGAGGCGGTCACAACGGATTCGTTGATGCCCATGCCGCGCTCGAGACATAATCTGGTGTAGTCGATGAGCACGATACCGTTTTTCACCACAATACCCATCAAAATCATGAGGCCGATGAGCGCCATGACGCCGAGTGCCATGCCATGCACTCTCAGGCCGATGAGCACGCCAGTGATGGCGAACGGCACTGAGAACATGATGACGAACGGGTCGAGCAACGACTCAAATTGTGATGCCATCACAACGTAGACGAGGATGACAATCAACAGGATGAGGGTGAACATATCTTTGAATGCATCTTGCTGGTCTTCGTAGTCACCGGCGATCTTTGCCATAAATTCTGCAGGAATCTCAGCATCGTCGATGCATTTTTCTGACACTGCCACAGCGTCACTTAAAGCGTAGCCTTTTGCCACTATGCCTGTGATGGTGATGATACGTTCACGGTCTTTACGCTCGATGGTAGGAGGGGTGCGGCCTTCCACTATCTTCGCTACTTCGCTCAAACGAACGGCGTTACCTGAAGAGCCGTAAAGCACGATGTTTTCGATGTCTTCATAACCTTGACGGAACTCAGGGGCGTAACGCACACGGATGTTATATTCGTCACCGTCTTCGCGGAAGTAGCTCATGATAGAGCCATTGATTCTGTTTCTCACATATTGCGAAGCGGTTGTGATATTGATGCCGTTGAGCATCAGCTTCTCGCGGTCGAAGTCGACGTGAATCTCAGGAGTGTATTCATCACGGCTGATGAGCACCTGTGAGATCTCCGGACGTTCACGCATCTCGCCAGCAATCTGCTGCGCAATACGGTCGGATGTGTTGAAGTCGTAACCGTAAATCTCGACTTTTACGCTGGTGGTAGAGCCCATACCCATACCTTCAGAAACGTTGTATTTCTTAATCAGAGCGTTGCCCTTCAAGTCTTTACGGATATATTCTGCGATCTCTTGCGTGCTTCTTTTACGTGTCTCCTTGCTGCCGAGGTTGAGGTTCATCGAGAGGACGTGTGTGCCGTTGCTTTGCATAGAAGCGAAGGCGTTGTCTTCATCGGCGACGCCATAGCGGTAGTTCATCACACGAATCTCTGGAATTGCTTTCATATATTTGTCGGCGAGCTCAGCGCCTAGCTGACCGGTGATATCTTCCTGGGTGCCAACAGGTAACTCAATATTGATACTCAGACGACCTTGGTCCATGCTCGGCATGTATTCTGTCTTCATGCCCGGCATCGTGGTAATGATTGTCACAACAAAGATTATCACTGCGATGGTGACAGTGAGTGCGCGGTGTGTCACGGCCCAGTTGATGAGACGGCCGTATCCGCGGCTAAGAGCGTCGAGAGCTTTATTAATAGGTGTAAACAGGATTTTGTGCCATGTGTGAGTGTTCGGGTTTCTCTTAAGCATTCTCGAGCACATCATAGGTACCAATGTCAATGCGGCTGATGTTGACACTATCATGATGATACTGACGATCCAGCCGAGCTGGTGGAAGAACACGCCGACGGCGCCGTTGACCATGGTGAGAGGCAGGAACACCGCCAACATTGTCAACGTTGAGGCGATAACTGAGATTGACACTTCCTGTGTGGCGTGCACAGCAGCTTCCTTCGGTTTTGCGCCTTTATCGATATGCGACGTGATGTTCTCCAACACCACGATAGCGTCGTCCACGACCATACCTATAGCGATGGTCAATGCACTCATTGAGATGATATTCAAGGTGTTGCCTGTCGCAAATAGATACACGACTGAGGCGACCAACGAGATTGGGATTGACAGCACGATGATGATGGTGGCTCTCCATCTGCCGAGGAAGATAAACACCACCAGCATAACCACCATGAAGGTGATGAAGATGGTCTCTTTTAATGAGTCGATGGTGTTGATGATGCTGTCGCTGGTGTCGTTGATCATGTTGATGGTGATGTCTGACGGCAGCGTCTTTGCTATCTTAGCCAGCTCTTTCTTCACGCCTTTAGACACCTGCACTGAGTTAGCGTCGGTTTGCTTCTGGATGGTGATCATGGCACCCTGGATGCCGTTTGAGAACACCTTCTGCAGACGTTCCTGTTCGCCGTCATTCACGCGAGCGACGTCCTTTAAATAAATGGGTGTGCCTTGGAATGTGCCGACCACGACGTCGAGCATCTCTTTAGCCGACTTGAATTCTTTCTCCACGCGCACAGCGTAAGTGTTTGATCCGATGTCGATATTTCCAGCTGGTGTGTTACGGTTTTCGTATGCCAACGCTTGTGAGATTTGTTCAACGGTGAGGTTGTATGCCTCGAGTTTGTTAGGGTCTACAAAGACCTGAATCTCACGTTTTGGAGCACCTGACACTGAGACGGTACCCACGCCCGACACACGTGCCAATGGCGTTGCCACCTTGTCGTCGAGGATTTTATCCAAGCCAGAGAGGCTTTCTTTAGCGGTGACGGAGAGGAACATAATCGGTATGTCCTCCATGCTGAATTTGAAGATGGTCGGGTTGCCGGCGCCGTCTGGCAGCACCTGCTTCACCATGTCGAGCTTGTCGCGCACGTTGTTTGTAGCCTCCTCAATATCAATGCCATACTCGAATTCCAGAGTGATGACGGAGACGTTTTCCTTTGACGATGACGAGAGGTGTTTCAAATCACTCACGCCGTTCAAGGTGTTTTCCAACGTCTTAGTGATGTTCGTCTCTATATCTTCTGCGCTGGCGCCTGAATACGATGTCATCACCATGATGGAGTTTGTTCCCATGTCAGGGAAGAGGTTGATTGACAGCTTGCTCAGCGCGAACACACCCAGGATCGCTACCGTGATGAATACCAACGACACCGTTACCGGATGGTTTACTGATGTTCTATATAAACTCATGATTTTACTTATTTACAAGATTATTTCACTACATCGACTTCGATGCCGTTCTTAAGTTTTGTCTGGCCAGTCAGAACTACGGTGGCGTTGTCGTCCAAGCCGCTGAGTACCTCATATTTGTCGCCCATACGGCGGCCGAGTTCCACGACGGTATATGTCACGGTGCCGTCTTCATTGAGGACGTAGACATACTGTTCGCCCGAGCCGACCTGCTTTACGACTGCTCTGTCAGGCACAACCACGCGGAAGTTGTCGCCATAGTTGACGGTAACGCGTGCGAACATACCTGGACGAAGCGAGAGGTCTTTGTTTGCAAATACCACCTCAACAGGGAATGTATGTGTCATCGAGTTGATGGTAGGGTAGATGAGGTTGACTTTGCCCTTGAACTGTTTGTTACCGTAAGCTTCGGTGGTGATGTCGACTTCCATACCTTTCTTAATCTGTGAATATTTGCTCTCACTGACGTTGATGAGCATCTTCACCGGGTTGATTTTCTGAACCACAAAGAGAGGCTGTGTCATGGCGTACATGTCGCCTTCGTCGTAGTTACGGGCTGTCACGATGCCGCTGATAGGGCTCTTCAACACTGTGTTTTCCAAAAGGTTGTTGTATGTCTTCTTTGAGACGTCGTATTTCAGAGTCATTGCCTCATAGTCAGAATGTGATGTGGCTCCAATCTCATGAAGCTGATCGATACGACCGAATTCGATGGAGTCGTTGATGAGCTGAAGTCTGGCCTTCTCAAGGTTGACTTCATCCATCAAGGCGAGGGTTTGCCCTTCAGAGACTTTGTCGCCGATCTCAACATAAATCTTACTGATACGTGATGCCGACTGTGGTGCGATGTTGTTCACGATGTCAGCCTCGATGGTTGTAGGATATACCTGAAGCTGTGATACATATTCAGCGTTTACTGTGGCAACGGTCACTTTCGGGTTTTCCATAACCACCTGCTGGTCGTTTGTGGTCTGCTGTCCGCAAGAAATCATCACGATAGTGGCAGCAGCGATTAATAAAATGTTTACTCTTTTCATATTATATCTATTATCTTTTTATCTTTCAACTTTAAAACTACTCTAAACTCTAAACTCTACACTATACACTAAAAATCATTTCCTGCAAGCTCTTCCATTGATGCCTTCGTTACCATGAAATTGTACACGGCTTGGCTCATGGTGAGTTGTGCTTGCACCAGTGCCAGCTGAGCGTCGTTGAGCTCGAGCAGTGTGGCTTTGCCGAGTTCGTACATCTTCTCTGCTATGTCGTAGCTGCGCTGTGCCACCTCGAGTGTTGACTCAGCGGCTGCATAGTTCTTCATATATGTCGAAATCTGATTGTCATAGTTTTTGAAAGCGATGCGAAGGTTGCGCTCGGTGTCTTCGATGTTGAGCTGCAGTATGTCCTGTGTCGCTTTGTATTGTTTGATGTTATTGTGTTTTGAGAATCCGTCAAAGATCGGGATGGTGAGGCTTAAGCCAGCCACTGAATACGGGTTCCATTTAAATTTGAAGTCATCGCCCATAGCAATGTAACTGTATGAGAACGATGCTGATAGGGTAGGGATGTACTGGTATTTCGTCATCTTGATAGTGCGCTCAAGTTGCTGATTTTGGAGCTGTAGCTGAGCCAATGTGGTGTTGTTTTCAAGGCTCATATTGTTGCTCATGTTATACGACATCAATTCGTCTTTGTATTGGTCGAGTGTGCCTGCGACGCCGATCTTTG
Source organism: Bacteroidales bacterium (assembly GCA_017549705.1). GTDB lineage: Bacteria > Bacteroidota > Bacteroidia > Bacteroidales > F082 > Limimorpha. Next base: position 56,014 of record JAFYNO010000081.1, read on the forward strand.
CATCGAGGTCGACGCCCATCACGGCTTTGAGTTGCCATATAGCGAGGTCGATAGCCATCATAGAGCTGTAGAGGTTAGGCTCGGCGTTCTTCACGTTGACCTGAGCTCTCAGATATTCATACTCTGACGATTTGCCGGCGTTGTAAAGTTGTTCGGTGTGCTCGTAGTTTGTGGTCGCATTGTCGTATACGTCTTTGTACACATCATAAACCTGTTGTGCAAGAAGCACTGCGTAATAAGCTTGTTTCACTTGCTTGATCATCGAGATTTTTGACGAGCGTGCTTGTTCAACGGCTATCTCCACATCCAGTGCTGAAAGCTTCAGCGACTGCCATAGCTGTGCGTTGATGAGTGGCATGGAGGCGCTGATGCCAGCGTTGACGTTGTTCCATTTTCCAACTTCGATTTCCATTGCCTGGCCGCCGAAATCCATGGCCATCACTTGTTTCTTAATGGTGCGCTGGTAACTGCCGTTGGCGCTGATGTTTGGATAAAGCGCGGCGTAGGTGCCTTTCTTCGCATATCCCGATTTCTCAATGGTAAGGTCAGCGATTTTTATGCTGTTGCTTTCCTCGAGGGCGATTTCAATGGCCTGGTCTAAGCTGATGATGAGCGAGTCCTGCACCTGTTGCGCAATAATCTCACCAGTCATCATCGAGAGGCATAAAACCGTCGTTAATAAACTTTTTAATCTTGACATTTTATATTTAATTTTTGTATTTTTACACCTATTAATAATAGGTCGCAAAGATAAGTCATTTCCATGCAAAAATTGAAAATACAGCCAACATTTGAGTGGCTTTTTTGGTCGGTTCAGGATATAAAACTGTCATTTCGAGGAAATTATTAAGAAGATGGTGGAAAATATAAAAAAAATAGAGACGTTTCAGGAAACGTCTCTACTTCAAAACTCAATACTTCAAACTTACTTGAAGTAGCGGTTGTAAAGTCCTTCAAATCCTTTACCGTGACGGGCTTCGTCTTTTGCCATTTCGTGGACTGTGTCGTGGATAGCGTCGAGGTTGCGTTCTTTTGCCACGCGGGCGATACGCATCTTGTCTTCGCAGGCGCCGCATTCAGCCACCATACGTTTCTCGAGGTTGGTCTTGGTGTCCCAAACCACATCGCCGAGCAGTTCTGCAAACTTAGCACAGTGGTCTGCCTCTTCAAAGGCATAACGTCTGAAAGCCTCAGCAATCTCTGGGTATCCCTCACGGTCGGCCTGACGGCTCATCGCCAGATACATACCGACCTCAGTGGCCTCTCCCATGAAGTGTGCGTTCAAATCTTTGATCATGTCATCGCCGGTGCCTTTAGCAATACCGACGACATGCTCAGTCACGAAGTTGAGTTTTGCACCCTCGTCCAGGACTTTCCATTCAACAACTTGTTTGCATTGTGGGCATCTTTCAGGAGCTTCTTCTCCTTCATAAACGAAGCCGCAAATTGGACATACGAATTTCTTTTTCATGATATTTTATTTTTAGTTTAGAACTTTATTTTTTTAGCTATTAGCCATTAGCTGTTAGCCATTAGTTATGATTATCTGATGGCTAATGGCTATTACCTAATGGCTTATTTCATTGCGTGTTTATAACCTTGAACTTTATTCCAGTCGCCTCTTGTGAAATCAGGCACTTGCACCGGCATGCCGTGGTTGTCGATGGAGGCTCTTGTCAGATCCCCGATGCATGACCATTCGGCTGCGTCGTAGACGTCTTCATCCAATGGCAGACCGTTCTGCAGACAGTAAATCAGACGATAATCCATGATGAAGTCCATGCCGCCGTGACCGCCGACTTGCTTAGCGAGTTCCTCAACATTTTTTGCGACAGGGTGGAGGTATTCCTTCAAAATCTTGTCGCGGACATCCTTTGGCACGAAGCCGTGCACGTTGAGGTGCTGACCTTCTTCGAGGAATCCTTCAGGAAGATTCTTCTCCATGAGAGTGAATCCTTCGATAGGATATTTGTTTGCAAAGCCTTCTGTACCAGTGAGTTGGTAAAGTCTGTTGTAAGGTCTGTAAGTATAGACGTTGTGCTCAATCAAGATGGTCTTACCTTTGTGCGTCTGAATCATGGTGGTAGTCATATCGCCGTTGGCGAAGTCGTCGGTGCCCATCATCTCTTTGGCGATTTTCTTGCCGTTATATGATGGTGTGCTCATCGAGACGAGGTAGTCCATCTTATCGCCGCGGTGGATGTCAAGCACCTGGCAGACAGGGCCGAGTCCGTGGGTGGCATATACGTCGCCGCCGTGTTTCTGGTTATAGTCGAGGCGCCAATTGCCTTGATATTCATGCCAATAAGGCTCAAGGTTATGTATGTAGGCACCTTCAGCGTGAATCACCTCGCCGAACATGCCGAGCTTTGCCATGTTGAGTGCTGTCATCTCGAAGAAGTCGTAGGTGCAGTTCTCGAGCATCATGCAGTGCTTGCGGGTCTGCTCGGAGACGTCGACGAGCTTCCAGCAGTCCTCAACGGTTGTGGCTGCCGGCACCTCAACAGCAACGTGTTTGCCGTGCTGCATTGCATAAACTGCCATCGGGACGTGTGTCTGCCAGTTGGTGGCGATATACACTAAGTCGATGTCGTCGCGCTCGCAGAGCTGTTCGTAGGCTGTTTCGCCAACATATTCAGCAGCTCTTGGCAGACCTTTAGCCTCTAAAATGTCGCGCTGAACCTTTTCAACATTCTCAGGAAGAAGGTCGCACAATGCCACAATCTCAACGCCGTCGATGAAAGTCATACGGTAAACGGCGTCCGGACCGCGCATGCCTAATCCGATAAAACCGACGCGAACCACTGGCATAGGCTCAGCAGCAAACTCAAGCATACTTGCCTGACCATCAACACGTTGAGGCTCGTCGAAGACGATGACATTATCCTTAATCTGATAATTCTTGCCGTTTTTATTGTCGCATTTGCAACCAGTAATCACGATGCAGAGAAGCATCAGCATCGCGGAAATTGTAATAGTTAATGTATTCTTTTTCATAAAGTTGAATTTGAATTGTAAAAGTACAAATTTTTTTCATACGAATGATATTTATTTTTAATTTTACAAAAATTTTAGTCATGAATGATTTGAAGGATATTGTCTCGAAATTTGAGATTGCCGGCAAAGTGACCGATGTGAAGCCGATGGGCGAGGGACTCATCAACGATACTTACAAGGTTTTTGTTGAGCATTGCGACAAGCCAAGATATGTGCTTCAGCGTATCAACAACGCCATATTTCAGGATGTCGATATGCTGATGGATAATATTAATAAGGTGACGACACATCTTCGAAAGAAAGGGAAAGAGACACTGAGGTTTTATAATACAAAGAGAGGAAATTTGTATTATATGGAGGAGATTTCTCCACTCCCTACGGTCGGTCGAAATGACGTTGGGGGAGATGGTGGAAAATATTGGCGGTTAATGGATTTTGTGCCGGATTCGATTACATATCAAGCAGTTACGCCAGAGTATTCATATATCGCGGGAAAGTCTTTCGGTGAATTTGAATCGCTTCTGGCAGATTTATATCAGCCCCTTGGCGAGATAATCCCTGATTTCCATAACATCGAATTTCGTTTGAAACAGCTTCGCGATGCCGTGTCGGAAGATAGGGTAGGACGTGTTGCGGAAGTCCAGTATTATCTGGATGAGATCTTCAAACGCGAGGAAAAAATGACCCTCGGCGAGCGGCTTTTCCGTGAAGGAAAACTTCCGAAACGTGTCTGCCATTGCGATACAAAAGTCAACAACATGCTTTTCGACAAGGAAGGCAACGTGTTGTGCATCATCGACTTGGATACGGTGATGCCGAGTTTTGTTTTCTCCGACTATGGCGATTTCTTACGCACTGCAGCCAACACTGGTGCTGAAGACGATCCAAATCTCGACAACATCGACTTCAATATGGAGATTTACAATGCTTTCACAAAAGGTTATCTTGAAGGCACGAAAGGTTTCCTTCTTCCAATCGAAAAAGAAAACCTTCCGTACGCGGCGTTGCTGTTTCCATACATGCAAACCGTCCGGTTCCTAGCAGATTACATCAACGGTGACACCTATTATAAAATCAAATATCCTGAGCACAACCTCGTCCGCACCAAAGCGCAATGGCGATTGTTTGAACGTGCAGAAGCGAAACTTACTCCGTAGGAATATCCTTATTCACATTTTTATGTCCTAACAGCGCATAGTACAAGATGTATGCGGCGCAGAACAACACTACGACGTAGCTTGTCATGTAGCTGCCGGTCCAGTCGGCGACCAGGCCTTGCAATCCCACCATGATGGCGAAGCCGAACACCATCGTCATGAAGATGCCCGATGCCATTGCAGTGTATTTGCCAAGACCTTCAGTAGCGAGATTGAAGATGCTGCCCCACATCACCGAGGTGCATAGACCGACAAGGATGAATGCGAAGATGCCGACAGGAACCTCAGCCCAGATCACTGAGACGTTGGCCCAGTCGATGCCTGGAACTTTAACCATGAAGCTTGTTGGAGCGAACATTCCGAACAAAACGAGTGCTATCGAAGCGATGGAAACCGTTGTCACCATTGCCTTTGACGACACTTTGCCACCGATGGCGCCACCAACGAAACGTCCGATGAGCATCATCAGCCAATAGACAGCAACGATGAGACCAACGATGGTTCCGTTCATGCCGAAGCCAGGTGTTGCAGCGTCAGGTTGAGCAGTGAGATACTGCATGATGTAAGTCGGCGTTCCCACCTCGATGCCGCCATACAGGAAGATGGCGAGGATGCCAAGTTTGAAGTGACGGAACGAGAAGGCGCTGTATTTATCCTTGACTTCCGATTTGACCTCGACAGGCTGTGCCGGCTCCTCGATCTTCGTGAAGAGTATGACGATGAATCCGATGACGAAGATAGCCAATGCTATCATCAAAGCAGGGGTGGCGTCAGAGATCTTAGCTTTTGTTGCCTCTCCGATGAGCGCGCCCATGATGATGTAAACAGCCACTGCAGCCGCTGAGTTGAACACGCCGCCGATCTGGATGAGCTGGTTGCCTTTGTTGCCGCCGCCACCAAGAAGGTTAAGCATAGGGTTAACAACGGTGTTGAGCATGCACATGCAGAATCCTGCGATGAAAGCACCGATGAGATACACGCCGAAGCCTGCCCAACCTGATGCCCATTGCACCAAAATACCAATAATACCTACTGCTAACGCTATCAGCGAGGTCTTTTTATAACCATATCTCTTGATGAGCATGCCCGAAGGAATACCCATGATGAGATAAGCGATGAAGTTGCCGTAGTTGCCAATCTGCGATAGGAAATTGCTTGCACCAAACTGGTTTTTAACGATAACTGCCATCGGCGAACAGAGGTTCGTCACGAAGGCTATCATCG
>JAFYNO010000082.1 GCA_017549705.1 Bacteroidales bacterium
TATATCTAACAAATAAGTATCTTTGCACGCTATTTTTAAAAGAAATAAATTCTCTAAAAAATGAAGAAAATATTACTTGGTTTAGTTGCTTTTGCTTTAGTTTTAAGCATTAAAGTCAATGCACAGGAGCAGACGACTCCGGATTGGAAGAGATGGCATTATCTCTCTGAAGAAGAAATGAAAACGCCTGTAAGGGCTGAGAATTTCACTGAGACACCTCCACCGACTGGCACACCACGTTTTGTTGCTGAATTTGAGCCAATGCAGGGTGTTATGATTCGTTACCCTCTCGGAATTCCTACAAGTTTGGTAGTCCAGTTGGCAAACAACTGCCCTGTTTACTGCATCGTGTCGACATCGCAGCAGAGCAGCGCTCAGAGCTCATTCCAGAATGCAGGTGTAAACATGAGCAATGTTCATTTTGTGAATGCATCAAGTGACTCATACTGGGTTCGCGACTACGGTCCGTGGTACATTTTTGAGGACAGAAACCCAGCTATCGTCGACAATATCTACAACCGTCCGCGTCCTAACGACGACAACATGTCAGGCGTGTTTGCCAACTATTGGCAGATTCCGATGTACGGCATGAACCTCGAGCACACTGGAGGTAACATGATGGAAGACGGTCGTGGCCATGGCGTTAGCGACAACCTCGTGCTTCAGGAAAACAACAACAACGAAGCCAACGTGCGCCAGAAGATGCGCGATTATCTTGGCATCGATCCTTATCATATCACCATCGACCCTCAGGGTGACTACATCGCACACGTCGACTGCTGGGGCAAGTACCTCGCACCAGATAAGATTTTGATTGCACGCGTGCCACAAAGCAACTCGCATTATGCTGATTATGAGTCAGTTGCCAACTATTTTGAGACAACAAACTGCTGCTGGGGCTATCCTTACCGCGTTTACCGTGTTGACGAACCAGGCGGAAGCACACTTGCACCTTACACCAACAGCTTGATTTTGAACAAATCAGTGTATGTGCCACTTGGAAGCAACTCAAATTACAACCAGCAGGCTTTGGCAGTTTACCAAGAGGCTATGCCAGGATATGAAATCGTTGGCGTTACAAACAACGACTATTACATTTCTTGGGAGAACACCGACGCTTTGCACTGCCGCACCCGTGGCGTTATGGACTTCAACATGCTCTTCGTCGACCATCGCGACGTTGTCTTCGGCGAGCAGGATTGGCAGGATTCAATAGCCATCACAAGCAAGTTCATCGCCTATAGCGGTATGGAGCTGAAGCAGGATTCACTCCTTGTTTATTATAGCATAGACGGCGGTGAATATCAGGTGGCACACATGACAGCCACTGGCAACGACGACGAGTTTGTCGGCTACATCAAAGGTTATCACGGCGAGTCGGAAGTCAACTACTATGTGTTCGGAGCCGACGAGTCAGGTCACCGCTACACACAGCCGGTGTTTGCCGAGTTGGATCCTCACCACTTCACAGTGGGATATGCCACCGAGCCTACAATCGGCGTAAGTGAAATCACCATCGAAGAGGGTGAAGTGGCGACAACATTCACAATTACGAACAATACAGCCAATGCCTTTGAGCTGCACAGCGTATACGAAGGTGGCGACAACAATTATCTGAGCATGTTCACCAGCGAGTTGCTGCCTGTAACTCTTGAAGTCGGTGAAAGCATCGATGTCACTGTCGGCGTGAACATCCCATTACCAGGCAAGGGCTATGTTGAGACATCTATCGTAATCGTTTCCGACCTTGGTGTACAGGTTATTCCTGTCAACATCAACGAAGAAATCATTTCGGGTGTTGACGAGAACCTTGCAGCAAGCTTCGAGGTTTATCCTAACCCGATGAACAACACCTTATATATCAATGGTGATGTTAAGGATGTGACCATCTTCAACGCTGTCGGACAGCAGGTTATGTTTGTCGAGAACGCTAGAGCCATCAACGTTGCGGATTTGAGCGATGGTTTGTACTTCGTGAGAATCAGCGACAAGAAGGGAAATAGTGTGGTGAAGAAAATCGTGAAAAGATAACACCTCCACCGTCATTTCGAGTGAAGCGAAGCGGAATCGAGAAATCTCCTGCAAAAAGATTATTAACAATTATTTGGAGGAGATTTCTCCGCTCCCTGCGGTCGGTCGAAATGACGAAAGAAAAAAATCAATTTTTTGTTGTGCGTATCAAAAATTAATGTATTTTTGCAGCGCAATTGAGGTCGGGTTCTACTAACGGTTAGGTAACGACACTCTCACTGTCGAAATAAGGGTTCGATTCCCTTACCCGATACGAAAAAAGCACCGAAAATTCGGTGCTTTTCTTGTTTTTAGTCGTCATTATCGAGATGCCACTTCCGGATTGTTCCGCTTCTCATCCCCTATCCTCGTCATCGGGCCGTGGCCGCAATACACGGCGGTGTCATCAGGAAGCTTGTAAAGCACGTTTAACAAGCTTTTTTCAAGCTGGTTATAGTTGCCGCCCGGCAAGTCCCAACGCCCAACGCCCCTGTAAAATAAGGTGTCGCCACTGAAGACGATGCCGTCTTTTTCATCATAAAAACAGACATGACCAGGAGCGTGACCCGGCGTAAAAAGCACCTTCAAGGTGTCATCACCTATATTAATAATGTCACCTTCGTTGAGGTCGACAGTCGGGGTAAGGCAGCGGTCTTGTGTGAAATTGATTCCGAACGCCGCCGCATACGCCCACACCTTGTCGTAAAACGGCTTCTCAATCGGACTGGCAGCCAACGCGATATGATATTTTTCAGCAATCACTTTGTTGCCCATAACATGGTCGATATGCGAGTGCGTGTTGAGCAGCATCAGCGGCTTCAGGCCGTTTTTGTCGATATAATCCAAAATCTGCTTGTCCTCATACGGCTCAAGATTGCCTGCATCTATGATGACACACTCTTTGTTTTCGTTGTAAACAATGTAGGTGTTGACTTGTATCGAATTGAAAATGAAAGTCTTAACGGATAACATGATTATTCTTCTTTTAATAATGCCACCACCTCATTGGTGTCAATCAGCTGCATACATTTAAAGTGTCCTTTCGGGCATTTTTTGTAGCCGAGTTTTGAGCACGGACGGCATTTCAAATCTTTGATTTCCATGATGTTGAGTTTATTCTCCGAGCCTTTCGGATAGTATTGGTACATTCCGAATTCAGGCACGGTGTTGCCCCAAACCGAGACTATCGGCTTGTTGAATGCCGCTGCGATGTGCATCATGCCGGTGTCGCCAGTGAGCACAGCCTTCGACATCTTGATGATTGACGCCGACTGCTCGAGGTTCAGCATTCCGACTGGGTTCCAGACGTTCTCTCCTACCGCGTCGGCGATGACTTTCGCGCGTTGCATGTCGCCAGGACCGCCAAGCAAAATAACAGGCTCATCAAGCTTCTCGATAATCTCGATGATCTTATCCGTTGGCATCACCTTGGTGTTATAGCTGCCGCCGACCGCCACAGCATAAAAGCCGTTTCTGAACTCCTCCGGAAGGTCAGGTTCCTGCATCATATTCGTCTCCGAGATGTAAAACTCGAGCCCGCGACCGTCGTTTTCGATCTCGAGTGGCGCAACAGCCTCGAAATATCTATCAACGATATGACATTTCGGCAATTTATTGATTTTGAATGTCGTAAGCAACATCTTCTTGAAGTCCAGCTTATGGAAGGAATGATGTTCGCATCCTAATGCGCAGCAGACTCTTTTCGAGCGGCTATTTTTCTGTAAATCAACGACATAATCATATTCTTCCTTCTTCAACTCCTTAATTACCTCACGGAGATTATTCGAATACTCGAAAGTCTTGTCGATATACGGGTTGTTATGCGACAGGCTTGCGAATTTGTCTTTTATAAGCATATGAAGCTCAACGTCATCATCCATCTGACGTTTGATACAGCGGATCACCGGGCTGGTCAGCACGATGTCGCCGATTGAGCTAAAACGAATAAGTAAAATCTTCATGTTATTATTGCTTTTTTAATTCAAAATTGTCAAATGATAACGCTCAACATCCTGATAATCAACATTATCATGATCTTCAAGATATTTAAACTCAGCGTCGTTGGCACCCAGTCCGCTGTCTTCCATCGTGAGGCAATGACCTTTCGCCCAAAGTGCCATATAGCTGTTGACCGTCACTTTATAAACCTTCTTCTGATCGATGCGTTTGCCATTTTCAAGATAAGCTTTGGCGCTCACAAATCCCGACTGGCCATCGTCCGACTGTGCGTAAGTTATATCATAAGTGATTCCTGAGACGTGAGTGCAGTTATGGTCACTGTTTGATGCCAGAACAAGAAAATCTTCCACCTGTTTACCTGTCATCTCGCAGATTACCAACGAGTTATTAAACGGATCGAGGTTATAGATATCGGCCTTGGTGATGTTGCCACCGTGCATGTTGTCGAAGCGCACGCCACCAGGATTCTGCATCGCGATGTCAGCATTTGTGAGGTAACGCTGAGCATCTGTCATGAACGCACCGAGGGCTTTCTTGTCGTTGAAAGGCGTCGCAGCATGACCGATAACCTTATGAAACTCTGGCTCGGCATAGTATTTATCGACCTCTTTTTGAATGGCCTCGTCAACTTTATTAACCTTGTTTAAATCAATGACTTGTGCTTCTTTGCCAACAACTTTGCCGTTTTTGATTTGCAGTTTTGTGACTGTAGCATCCTTCAGATAATACTTCGACTGGGTGTAAAGCACGCCGTCGGGAAGCGTTTCGGTGCATAAATCATGCGAATGCCCGCCAATGATAAGGTCAAACTGAGGATATTCAGCGGCAAGCTCAAGCTCTTCTTCTTTGCCGAGATGTGACAGAAGCACAAAAACATTACAGCTGTCTTTGAGGTGCAGATAATCTTTTATAACATCCTTAGCATCAGCAAAATCAACGTTTTGCATATTTTTGACATGCGCACTCGGATGACCTTCGTTGGTAGTCTCAATCAAACTGAGAAGTATGATTTTCACTTCTTTGCCGTTGATATTTTTCGTAATCGTCACATAAGGCGAGAGTTTGAGGTCAGGATAACCCGTGAAAAACGTATTTGCGCAGATGAGCGGGAAGTGTGCCGTATTCACGAAATACCTGATTCCATCGATGTTTCCGTCAAACTCATGATTGCCGAGCGCCGATGCCTCAAAGCCGATTTGGTTCATCAGATTGATCATCGGGAGGTTAGGATGCTCCGGATATTTGTCGTTGTAAGCGTTGCCGGTGCGGTTGTCGCCAGCGCTCACAATGAGCAACTCAGGATAGATGTTGCGCAAACTATCAGCAATATAAGCAAGTTTCGGCATCTGCTCAATATGGCCGTGCATATCGTTGACCGAAAGAATCACGAGTTCTTTTTGTTGCTTTGCGGTGCAAGAAATCAGCAAAAAGCTGACAATCAAAACGTAAAATATCCTTTTCATAGCGCTAAATTATGTTCGTTAAAAATTGCCTCAACAGCCGTCTCGTATTCATCCAAATGATTGACTTTCTTGACTTTGCGCCACACATTCTGCGGGTCGTCGAAGATGTTCATCATATATTTCCACAGTTCCTTCATGCTGCCGATGATCTTCGGGCTTCCTCCAGCATGACGCAAACGCTCGACGTAGAGGTCGACAACAAAATTATGTAGCCGCTGTTTTTTATCTTGTTGATTGTCAATATTTTTGATTTGTTCTGCAAGAAACGGATTAGTCAAGAGACCACGCCCCAACATTATTGTTGTTGATGCTTTTTTAACCAAATTATATTTTTCAATATCAAAAATATCACCGTTATAAACCAATGGCTTATTTATCAAAGGTACTAACGAAGCAAATTTTTCGAGTGACGCCTCCCCTGTGTACATCTGTTTCCCGATGCGCGGATGAACGATTATCTCGCTGAATGGCAATGAGTTAAAGGTCTCGATAAAGGCATAAATCTCTTCGTCATTGTAATATCCGAGGCGGCATTTTATGCTGAATCTTATGCCGTCGATATTTTCAAAAACGTCGTTCAGCATTTTGATGGTGCGGTCGGGATTGGCCATGAGACCGCAACCACGGGTTTTGTTGGCGACACGTGGAAACGGGCATCCCATATTGAGGTTAAACTCAGGATATCCCATTGATTTACATTGATTTGCAAATCTTATGATTTCCTCTGCAGTGTTACTTAAAATCTGTGGAACAACAGTGTTTACATCATTGAAATCAGGACTTATCTCCTCACCTCTCAGACTTTTCGAGTTATCTTTTTGAATTCCCGTAAAAAATGGAGTATAATACTTGTCGATACCGCCAAAATGCTTCTTAAAGATGTTGCGGTATACGACATCGGTAATTCCTTGAAACGGAGCGAGACTCAGTGTTTCCATTGTTTTCCAAGAATTAGTTTGACAATGGTCATTGCGGCGAGCAGTGCCGTCAGGAAGACCGCGATTTTGTAGATGTAATCACCGTATCTAACGTAAAACGTCAGTTTATCGTTGGTTTTTATGGTGTTACGCAAAGCCGTCTGTTCCCAATAATTGCTTTGCTCGATGATGTCGCCTCTTTGATTGATATATCCGGAGATACCGGTGTTTGCTGAGCGAGCGATGCTTCGACGTGTCTCGATGGCACGCAGTTTCGAAAACTCTAGGTGCTGTTTATGTCCTGGCGAGTCGCCCCACCAGCCGTCGTTGGTGATGACAAACAGCATATCGGCGTCTTTTTTCACAAACTCAGTGACATATTCTCCAAACACCGACTCATAGCAAATCAAAGTGCCAACTTTATGATTATCAAACGATAGCACTCTTGCCTCTGAGTCTTTTTTCAGCGTCCCGACAGTGCCTCCGAGGTCTAATGCGCTGTCTTTCAGCATCCGTAGAAACCACCATGACGGCATCGCCTCGGCGCCTGGAGTGAGACGTGACTTATGGTAAAGCTGTATGCTGTCCGATGTGATGAGTGCTGCTGTGTTATACGAATAGAAATACTTGTCTACATTGCCAAATTTCCTTGCCGCAAAGTCTTTTTCCTCGCCTGCAGGCACTGGCCCATCGGTGCTCATACCTATCACATAACAAGTATTCGGATATTGCTTGATAAAACGTCTTAACTCCTTGATTGAGTAATACTTATCTATTCTTCCAAGCCATATATCCTCCTGTATCGCCGACTCCGGACTCACCACAAAACGGGTGTTTTCGGTCACCAGAGGCGTCGCCACCGAAAGGTTGCGGTCCAAAATCTCTCGTGGATTTAACGAAAACTCCTCGGAATAAGGGTCGAGGTTTGGTTGCACGACGACGATTTCGACATCGGAGCCGGATTCTTTATAGGTATGATATTGTATTTTGCTGATAATCAATGGGATAAAAAGGACGCAAAGGATAATTATTGCTGGAGATTTCTCGGCTACACTTCGTTTCGCTCGAAATGACGTTTGGATGTTCTTGTCATTTCGACCGCAGCGAAGCGAAGTGGAGAAATCTCCTGCAAACAAATACCTATAAATCATTATATTTGCTAACAGCACCCAAACGGTGCCGCCGGCGATGCCAGTGACAGAGTACCATTGCACCCATGTGTGGTAGTGCGAAAATACATTACCCAAGTTCAGCCACGGCCAGTTGATTTGCCAATGGAGGTGCAGATATTCGAAGGCTAACACAAAGATTATCAACAGATAATAGCCCTTATTATCACCATAAAACCTCGATTTGACGAAGTGATAAGCCCAGAAAACGGTGGTCATGAAGAGGCTGTTGAGCGCTATCATGCCAATGGTGCCTACCGCGGTTGTTTTCCATACCCACCAGGTGGTGAGGGCGTTCCAGATCAGAAAAGTTAGAGACGAAATCCAGAAGGAATAGCCTTTTTCTTGGAGATACAGCAACGGGACAAAGGCGACGAAAGCAAGTGGTGCGAGACCTCTCACGGGCCATGCGGCGGCGATCAAAAGACCGCTCAGTACCGCCAAACCCACTTTCGTCATCGTCCTCATTACTTGACTCTCAATAGTTTAGACATCTTACAGCTGTCGTCCATGAAGACGATGGAAGCGTTAGCGTTGCGTTCTATTTGGTTGATGCTCTCCTCGAAAAGATCGCAAATCTGTGCCATGTTTTTCAAGTTGACAAACGGGGCGAAGTTCTTCGTGAAGTTCTTCTCATCGGTAGGCAGCATCACCTCATCAGGCATGTTGTTGTTGAATAACAACGAGTTATGGAAGATATTCAGTCCATATTCGAGAAATTCCTTTTGCTTTTCGCGGCCAAGAGGCTTGATGTCGTTTGCCACCAGGTCGATGAGCTCAGGTAGCGCTCCTTTGAAGCAGTAACGCATCCATTTCTGGAAGATATTGGCGTAAAGCTGCTCGTCTTCATGGTCTTGGGCATAGCGTCTTGCAAGGATCCAGTTGCCATTTGCCAATGCCGCAGCATCGTAAGCCTCCTGCTCATAGCATCCAAAGTGTTGGATAATAGCGTTTTGCGTTTCTTGAAGTCCCAATTTCTGCACCTTGACCATCATACAACGCGAGCGTATGGTGGTGAGGAGCTCCTCCTGGTTTTCAGCGATGAGGATGAACAGCGTCTTCTCTGGCGGCTCTTCGATGCTTTTCAGTAACTTATTGGCACTCTGTTGGTTAAGCTTCTCAGCCATCCAGATAATCGCAATCTTATATTCAGCTTCGTAAGCCTTGAAACTGAGTTTGCGCATTATCGTGGCAGCGTCGCGCACGTTGATGATGCCTTGCTTGTTCTCGATGTCAAGTTTGTTAAACCAATCTGACAGATCGGCATATCCTTGACATTCAGTGAGATACTCACGCCAATCGGTGATAAAGAGATCTGACTCAGGATTTTGCTTAACATCTTTGTTGGTCGCTGTCGGGAACACAAAATGCAAGTCGGGATGGGTAAGCGACATGAATTTTTTGCACGACGGGCAAACGCCACAACTGTCTGTATCCGAACGGTTTGTGCAGTTGATATACTGAGCGTACGCCAATGCCAGAGGCATCTTGCCACTTCCTTCCGGACCTAAAAACAGCTGTGCATGCGACACACGGCTCTCTTTAACGCTCTGTATCAAGCGTTTTTTCAAATCATCGTGCCCTATGACATCAGCAAAAAGCATTATCTCTTGACGATTTTTTGCGTTGTAATATTACCTTGCTTGTCTAAGACTCTCACGAAATAAACGCCGCTTGCTAAATCAGCGATATTGATTGATTCTGAATCATTTAGATTCATAGAAACAACTTTCGTACCGATAGTATTGTAAATCTCTACATATTGAAGTTCCTCGCCTTTCACGAAGATGACGTCGTTAGCAGGGTTTGGATAAATTGCCACATCTGTATCGACAGTCACATCTTCAACGTTGAGAATCACTGTATTGCCCGGGAATGTTATGTCATCAATCCAGCAGACATCGTCTTCGCTACCTCCATTTGGTGCTGTATCATAACGCCATTCCAAGGTATGTCTACCTGCCAAAATATCATACTTTTTCATAGTCCAGTCATTATCTCCCGACCAGAATTCCTTAACTTTTCCATCAATATATAGGATAAGATAATCTTTCTTATATGTTGTTAAAGTCTTGAAATAGAATGACAATTCGCCGTCGGTTGAAGTGTTGATTTCTATGATAAGTGAAGATATTTGATTGTTTTTAATATTACCGCATTGTGCGCTATAGTTACCCGAATGGGCTTGAGTATCAGTCACAAACCAATGAGTATTACCTCCGTGTTGCCAATCAAGATGTGAAAAATCGCCTGACTCGAAGTCTTCTTTCACCGTTCCTACTGTCAATGTGATGCTCTTATTACCGGAATATTGTCCTGTTATCGCGCTGATATTCACGTTGATAATAGTGCCATCCGGGGTATCATCTGCTATCTGCATAGTGATTGTCTCTTCAAATTCATCGTCTGCATTCAAATCACTGAAATGCTTGTCGTTATTGATAAATGAGAGATACTCAGAGTTCACAGTTCCGTGAATATAAGGATCTGGAGCGGTGCAATGTCCGATGTTTCTTCCTTTCACAATAATGTTAACAGTCTCGCCAGGATCGAGGAAACCGTTCATGTTTCCCGACTCTTCTTCGTATTCCAACTCATTGATTTTCATCATTGGAGCTACTGCTTGGAAGAAAATATCTTTATTCCAGACATTAGTGCCGTCGGTGCATGTCATGACAAAGTCGACGTAAGTGCCATCCGGGATGTTGTTTGCTACGGTGACATTGAAAGCATCGGCAACTGTTACTGTCGTGCCAGCATTTACATTGCCGACGTTCACTGTCGATTTTGTCATTGTAACATAGTTTGAACTTGTTGATAATGTTGCTGTTACATTATTTGCGTTAACCAATCCTGCATTTGTGAAATCAACATCCATTGAGATGCTTGTGCCATAGCGGAAATCACCATGAATATCAATGCTTTGCGGATAGACGTATGCTGAATTGTTATTTATTCCGATAATGTTGATTGTCTGTGGCCATGCATTAGGTCCTGTGATGATAAGTTTCAGAGTATCAGTAACATTAAGTGCTTCAGCGAAGTTGATGTCAGCGTTGCCGTTTTCATCGGTCATGCCGAAAGCGAGGAGTTCTCCGTTGTGGAAGATGCTGCAGCGGAAGTTGCTTTGTGCTACTCCGTTATATGTTATTGTCACAGGTGTTGATGTAGTGCCTTGCACCAATGCCGACACATAGCTCACCTCAGGGCGGAAAGGCTCATCAAGCCACGGGCACACTGCCACATCGCCTAAGATGTTGATATCGTAATCGTTCCAACGCATACATGGGTCATTAGGCACATAAGGAGCAGTCATTATCTTCATCTCAACGAAGGCTGTCCCGATGTAAGGAAGGCGGTCGTTGTAGTAAGCGTCGACGAACTCACGATGCAGGTGAGCTGCCATGCCATCGCCCCAAGGCTGATACCATCCATAACGAGAATTACCTGTCGTTGCCACGAATCCCGTTGAGATGTTGACCAGGCGCTCAAGCATACAGGTGTGAGTGAAGTCACCGCAGATGCAGCCATGCGAATGGAAGAAATTGTAGTTATGATGCACACCATCGAGCTGAGCGAAAGTGTTATCATTTGTGGTATTTACATACCATCCGGCCACGTAATCGGTGTTAGCGTGACCCACATGATGCACGTAATGACCGCCGAAGTCATTGATTTCTTCTTTGAACCACTTGCCGCTCCATTTCTGGTTATGAGTCTCGTAAACCTTACGATAATTATAATTTACCGGGATACCTACAGTGGTGTAGTCATAATCCGAAGAGCCTCCGATGAGACGGTTTAAATCTGTGCTTCCATAGTAGCCATCACCGAGATGTTCAGCGCCGAGAATGACATTATGAAACTCGCCGAGCACTGGGTTAGACTGATACTCTAACGTCTTGTGCATCATGTTGTTAAACTGTAACTCGTTGTTAAATGGCATACGTGCGATGGCAAGTTCTGGAAGAAGGTCATCTTCGCCAGGCTCACCCCAGAGGCCGTTGTTGTCGTCATCCCAAGTGCCGTCGAGGCAAACGAAATACATATCGGCAGGCAGGTTGTCCACCTCTTCATCATAAACATTGCAATAAAACGCGCGCCATGGCACCAAGCCGGCATCACCGCCGAGAAGCACCATCATAACACCTTCATTTTCATACTCTTGAGAGATATATGCACGCACTTTCTCAGCATTATCACGACCATCGAAATTGGCAAGGATATATTCCAAATCTGTGACATGTGTGCGCAGACCGCGAGCTTCATAAAACTCAACATATTCATCGAAATGTGACACCCATTGCTGAGGTGTGATGACGAGGAGCTCATAGCCATTCATCGAGCGTCCACGTGTCTTATAAGCCTTCACCGCCTCTGGATTCTGAGCCAGGCGCTCAACCCTTTTCTCGACTTCAGGCGTCATCCATAGCTTATTGCTCTTGTCTGACTTAGAAGCAGTTACCTCAACGGTGACTGTCGCTGACTTGGCATACGACACCTTGCCTGTCGCCGGCACATATCTCACTGGCGAGAACTGTGCGAAAGCAAACGAGCAACCGTTGAGATACTGAGTGTTTACTTTGGTATACGTTGTCTCAGGATAGACATTTTCTGAGCGGTAAAAATCCTCGTTTCTCTCAAACTTCAAAGGTTTTGTTGAAGACAACGGTCTTGGCTTCTGCTGTGGAAGAAGATTGTAAGTGCCTTCCATCTCCACAAAGTCATAATATTCAACTGTAATACTCTGAGCCTCAGTGTTTTGTGGCAGCAGCAACGACACTGCCTGCCATGGCAATGATGCTTCGCCGATAACACCATTATTCATGGTACCGGCAAATTTTATCACATCATAACCGTTAACTTCAGTAACCGTAGGGTCATCGAAGTAATAGGTTTTCTGTACATTCTGGGCAAATGAGAGCAAACCCAGAAAGGCAAAAAACAATGTTGTTAAGATTAATTTTTTCATGGTTTTAATTGTCTTATCCGTTAATCCATTTTTCAACCTCTTCGAGTTGCAATGCCGGGACGTCCATTTTTGTCTTTTTACGGATGCCGTTGAGTTTCTCACGCAGTGCCGATGGTTTCTCCGACTGCATCATCTCGATGGTGGTATAGTTTTGTTTTACAAGCACTTCGGCCCACACTTCCGGCACGCCGACAGCTATAAAGTCTTCTTTCGTGGCGGCTTTTTTGTGCACTTCAGGACGCATCATCGGGAAGAGAAGCACTTCTTGGATCTGTGTCTGACCTGTGAGCAGCATCACCAGACGGTCGATGCCGATGCCCATACCTGATGTCGGAGGCATGCCATATTCAAGAGCGCGTAAGAAGTCTTGGTCGATGAGCATAGCCTCGTCGTCGCCACGACCTGCGAGTTTCATCTGTTCCTCGAAACGTTCGCGTTGGTCGATAGGGTCGTTGAGCTCTGTATATGCGTTGGCGAGTTCTTTTCCGTTGACCATCAGCTCGAAACGTTCTGTCAGCTCTGGGTTGTTACGATGACGTTTGCAGAGCGGTGACATCTCGACAGGATAGTCGGTGATGAATGTCGGCTGGATATAGGTGCCTTCGCACTTCGCTCCGAAGATCTCATCGATAAGTTTGCCTTTACCCATCGAGTCTTCGACTTCAATCTCAAGCTTTTTGCACACCTCGCGCAGCTGAGCCTCGTCCATGCCAGTGATGTCGATGCCTGTCTTCTCCTTGATGGAGTCAATCATCGTGATGCGTTTGAATGGACGTTTGAAGCAAATCTCGTTGTCGCCGACCTTCACAGTGTCAGTGCCAAGCACCTCTGTGACTGCACGCTCGATCATCGCCTCGGTATAGTCCATCATCCAGTTATAGTCTTTGTAGGCGACATATATCTCAAGACCTGTGAACTCAGGGTTATGAGTGCGGTCCATGCCTTCGTTGCGGAAGTTACGCGAGAACTCATACACGCCGTCGAAGCCACCTACGATGAGGCGTTTCAGGTAAAGCTCGTCGGCGATACGCAGGTACATCGGGATGTCGAGGGCGTTGTGATGTGTCACGAACGGACGTGCTGTAGCGCCGCCAGGGATGGCTTGCAGCACTGGAGTCTCCACCTCAAGATAGCCGCTCTCGTTGAAGAAACGACGGATGCTGTCGATGATGCGGGTACGTTTGATGAAGATATCTTTCACCTTGTCGTTGACCACGAGGTCGACGTAACGCATACGATAACGCAGCTCCGGGTCGTTGAACTCGTCGTATTTCACGCCGTCTTTTTCTTTCACGATAGGCAGTGGGCGCAGTGACTTGCTGAGCACCTTCATCTCCTTGACGTGGATAGAAATCTCGCCCATCTGTGTGCGGAACACGAAGCCTTTCACGCCGATGAAGTCGCCGATGTCGAGGAGGCGTTTGAACACCACGTTGTACATCGTTTTATCCTCACCTGGGCATATCTCGTCGCGGTTGAGGTAAAGCTGTATACGGCCGTGAGCGTCCTGCAGCTCGCAGAATGACGCGGCTCCCATGATACGACGGCTCATGATACGGCCGCCGATAGTGACGTTTTCAAACTTCGAGAGGTCGTTGTCGTCAAACTGTTCTTTGATCTGTGTTGTTGTCACGTTCACCTCGAACGCTGCCTGCGGATAAGGGTTAATGCCGAGTTTGTAAAGTTCCTGAAGAGAGTTTCTTCTGATTTGTTCTTGTTCGCTTAACATGGTATATATCTTTTATTTTATTTTTCAAATATGTGCAATAAGCGTGCAAAGATAACTATTTTTTCAGTAAGTGCGCTTTTATTTACTGATTTTAATTAAATTTTGCGATGGAATAGACGTATTTGTCTGATGTAACGGTTTCAATATGATACAATTCCGGTTTTGCGAGTACAGCTTTGAGGTCGCTGCGGATGCCTTCGCCAGTGAGTTTCAGCACGGCTTCTTTTTGTGTCCAGAGAGCGAGGAAAGCCTTGGGGCTTTCAGGCGCCGACGCTATCAGTGCTTGTTCAGCATCGTTCATGGTATATGCTATCAGCGAGGGTGTAATCTTACGAGGGGTCTCGATGTCGGCGCCCACCGGCTGGCTGTCGATGGCGCAGAGAGCCACGTTGCCTGAATGGCTGAAGTTAAAATGAATCTCCGGATGCCCTTTGATGACGGGCTTACCGCCTTCGAGATATTCGAACACTGGAGGTTCTGTGATGCCATATTCTTTCTGGAGGCCTTCCATGAGGAGCAGATACACCGCCAGCGACAGCCGCCGGCCGCTCTCGTGAGCGAACCTCAGCGCCTGCTCACAACGTTGCTCCGACACTTTCGACAAAGCATCTTCAATATCAAGCAATTCCGTATGATCGTTGAGATAAATCATGATGCAAAGATACAAAATAAAAATATGCAAAAATCAGTCTGCAAATTTTCTCCGAAAATTCAAAGGCCTGATTTTTTGCAAATTTTTAATTTTTTTGGCTGCACATAATGAAAAAAGTTGTATTTTTGCATCAGTTATTAAAGCACCGCCATTCTTTCTTGAATGGACATGGCCGTCTGAGGACGGCTTTATTTTTAAGTTTTAAAAACTAATTTTTATGAAACAGAGAGTAACTTTTTACATCGATGGATTCAATTTTTATTATGGATTAAAACGGACAAAACACATTGAATATCAATGGCGTGATTATTATTGGATTGATATGGTGAAACTTTGTGAAGGGTTCATCAGCGAAAATCAAAAGTTGGAAAAGGTTGTTTATTTTACCGCATCCCCTTTAAACCCTGAAAAGAGCAGTCGTCAAAGTGCTTTTCTTAATGCCAACAAGTTGATAAACGGAGATAGATTTGAAATTGTCCGTGGCAAATATTTGGAAAAGCAAATACAATGTCCAAATTGCCATTATTCCATTTCTCGTCCGGAGGAAAAGAAAACCGATGTCAATATTTCAATCAGAATGATTGGTGATTGTGTGACAAACACCACCGACACATTAGTTTTGGTAAGTGCCGACAGCGATTTAGTCCCGCCTATGGAATTTATTCAGAAAAACTATCCAGAAAAGCGAATAAAAGTTTACTTTCCGCCGTCAAATTACAGCAGTGACCTGAAAGACAATTTAATTCATCACAGCAGCAAACCTGTTCTGATGATAAAAAACGAGCGCCGTTTTAGGGATGCCGTGATGCCAGAGGTTGTAACAGATGGCATAAAAAGTTATTACAAACCAGAAAAGTGGAAATAATTGATGAATTAGTCGCTATGCGAGGCCCCTAGACGACACTTCTCTTGTTTGGAGATAATAGGACAGCGTATCTCCGATACGCAGAAGGCTTGTCAAAGACATGAAACATTAATAACCTCACACCGCGCTTCGCTTGTGTGAGGTTATTATTAAAAGATATCTGATTATAAGCATTTTTGAGCCGATGATGACAACTCATAAACTCCTTTAAGAGGACCATCTTTGATTATTAAAAACACACATTTCCCATAACATCCATACTTTTGATATTTATATAAAAGCATTTTTCCATCTTCGGTACTTGAAAGCTTCTCAGGGGAAGGATTAAATGTTTCACCTGCATCTGTTTTTACATAATCTGTACTAAATTTTCCTTTGACGGTTTCTTTACCAATAATAAATGTTATTTCTCCATTTGTATTACTGCACTTTTTAATTCTACCATCAGTATTACAGGGAGTTATTGTACGAAATTCGTTACCAGAAACCAAAACATGTTTTGCTGCAAATTCAACAATATAATTATGAAGACTTATTCTTGATTCAAAACGTTCCCTTTCTGCACGTGCTTGTGCTTCATTAATACTATCAGTAATGCGTTCCTCTCTTTCTTGTCTCTCAAGTTTGGCTTTATCTTCTAATTTTCTTAATGAAGCTTCAGAGTAAGCATATTTCCAACTCTCTCTTTGTTGACTGATTAAATCTGAAGTTCTAAAACTTTCAGGAAAAGCATAAATAATAAGTTGGGGATAACTCAAAACATTTGAAGTATAGTCGTATAATTTGGTTCTTAGCGCTATTTGCCCGTTATAAACTATTCCTTTTTTTCCATATATGACTGTATCTTTTATATTTTCTACATTGGGCGCTTTTTTTAATTTGTCAAATGCAGAATAACAAATGGTTTTTTCTCCAGTTGAAAAATCTTTTTCTTCTACATATATCAAAGCCCCTTTATAGAATATTCTCTTTTGAGAGCGCTCAATGCCACCTTTATCGTGAATAGTCCACGTGCCATCAAGTAAACCTTCATTATTTATGAAACCACAACAATTACTGGTTATTTCACCATCGCTAAGAAGAGAAGTTGCATTGTTTAACAACGATGCTTCGCCGGTTATAATCCCGTTCTTAAAAGTGCAAGTTATAGTACAACGTGAAATATATGATTTCATATCTGGTGCACTAACTAAAACACAAGGGCCTTCTAAAACATCGTCTTTATATGTTATTTTTAAACTAATTGTTTGGGAGTGTTTAATTGTATTTGTATTAACACTATTGGTTTCAAAAGTCCACAAGCCGTTCTTTTTCCCATGTTTATAGTTTCCAGTGATTTTGAAACTTGGACTTGAACAACTAAAGTAAAACTTTCCATGTTTTACCCTTTCTTCATCATCATTTTCATAATAATCATAATAACCTTCACTTGCCGATCCTGTCAGATATGGCCATGTTTCAGTAATAACACCTTTAAATTGGTCTAAATCTGAAGGTAGTTTCATTACGCCTTCAAATCGTTTGATATTTTGTCCAATCATAATATTTGCTAAAGAAGCGAAACAAACTAAAATTAAAAGTTTTCTCATGATGTTTTTCATGGTTTTATAGTTTTATGATTTAAATAATAGTTAATATAAGATTTACTATTGCTTCAGCTGAGATATTTTTAAGTGATGGAATGCACGACAAATCCTTATTGTCTGCATAAAAGTTATTAAACCAAATGATTTCATAACTGCCATTAGTTGTTTCATATATGCTATTAACAGTAGCACCTTTGGTTCGTGAAGCGCAGACTATTATATCAGCATTGTCATTAACAGCTCTTAAAAGGCCTTCTTTTTGATAAGAATTCGGGTCTCCCTGTGTGCTAACAATGATTTCCTTTCCATTAATCTTGAAAATAGTGAATTTGTCAATATCGTCAATTACTTCTTCAACTAATGGTTTGGTTTTAGTTTTCAGTAAGTCAATCACTTTCAGTAGTGTTTGAGTTTTACCCCAGTCACTTCTGGCCAAATCACATATTAGATATTTGCTCATGGTTTGTTGTTTTTGTTTTGTCCTATAGTTCCAAAAGGACAATTAAACACAAAAAGCGTGGAACTGTATGCCACACTGTAGATGAAGGTCGTAGGAAAACCCGAGAATACAAATATGAAATAACAGTCCACGCTAAATCAGCGCGAAACCATTATGCGATTCTTGTATTCTCATGAAAATTTCCTACGTTTTCATCTACAAGACAAGCATAACGCTTCTTTTCAAGAAATTTAGATTGGCGAACCAATCAGGTGCAAAGATAGAAAAAATCCTTCAACCATACAAACTTTTTCACTATTTTTGCAAAAACAATTCTGATGGTTGACCTTCTGCAAACGAAAATCGAATACCTCAAGGGCGTCGGTCCGAAACGAGCTGAACTGCTGAATAAGGAGCTGGGCATTTTCACGTTTCAGGACCTGCTGGATTATTTCCCTTTCAGATATATCGACCGTTCGCAGATTCATAAGGTCAGGCAGATAACCGACGACACCGTTTATTACCAACTGGTGGGAACAGTTAGTAACATGCAATGCATTGGCGCTCCGCGAGTTACGAGGATTACAGCAACATTTACCGACGACACCGGCTCTATAGAATTGGTGTGGTTTAAAGGCTTGAAATGGATAAAAAACCGCTTCCAGCCGGGTAAAAAATATCTCATTTTTGGCAAGGCCAGTGTGTTCAACAACCGCTTCAACTTCACCCATCCCGATGTGGAAGATTATAATCCCGACGACGTGCTCGTTGGCGAGGCGTTGCAAGGCGTTTACAACACCACCGAGAAGATGAAAAACGTCGGTCTGGGCACAAAACAACTCGCAAAAATCATAAAAACATGCGTGTTACAAGTGTGGAACATGATTCCGGAGGTGCTGCCCGAAAGTCTGATTCTTCACGACAAACTTTTACCCCGAAAAGAAGCCTACTACAAGATACATCTGCCGTCGAACAGCACTGATATTCAACGTGCTACGACAAGATTGAAATATGAGGAGCATTTCTTCTTCCAACTGAGACTGTTGGTCCATAAAAAAGACCGTCAGATGAACACTCGAAGCGTTGTGTTTCAACAAGTTGGCGACTATTTCAATAGTTTTTACAAGGAGCATCTCCCCTTCCCTCTCACCAACGCCCAAAAACGTGTCATCAAGGAGATTCGCGCGGATTTGAAGAGCGGTCACCAGATGAATCGACTGCTGCAAGGCGATGTCGGAAGCGGAAAGACCATAGTCGCACTGATGATTATGCTTCTCGCACTCGACAACGGCTACCAAGCGGCATTGATGGCACCGACGGAAATTCTTGCTACTCAACATCTTGAGACACTTCGAGCGCAACTCAAAGGCATGGACGTGCACTTCGCTTTATTGACAGGTAGCACCAAACAATCGGAACGCAAACAGATACTTGCCGACCTTGCAAGCGGCGATTTACAGATCATCATCGGAACTCACGCTTTGATTGAAGACACCGTGGTTTTCAAGAACTTAGGACTCTGCATCATCGACGAGCAGCATCGTTTCGGAGTGGCGCAACGAGCCTCGTTCTGGGATAAGACAGCGTTTCCGCCTCATACCCTGGTGATGACAGCGACCCCTATTCCTCGCACTTTGGCAATGACTCAATACGGCGATTTGGATGTCTCAAAAATCGACGAGCTGCCGCCTGGAAGAAAGCCTGTAAAGACTGTGCATGTATTTCAGGAACAACGACTTGCAGTTATCGGATTCATGAAAAAACAGATTGCCGAGGGGCATCAGATTTATGTGGTTTACCCACTCATCAAAGAGTCGGAGAAGATGGATTTGATCAACCTGCAGGAGGGCTACGAAGCAATGATGCGCGATTTCCCTGAACCGGATTATCACATCAGCGTGGTGCACGGTCAGATGAAGGCGGAAGACAAAGACTGGGAGATGCAGCGTTTCGTGCGCGGCGAGACTCATATCATGATTGCTACTACCGTCATCGAGGTGGGAGTTAACGTGCCGAACGCCTCGGTGATGATCATCGAAAATGCCAATAGATTCGGACTCTCGCAACTGCACCAGCTACGTGGAAGAGTGGGTCGTGGCGCTGAGCAGTCATATTGCGTGCTGATCACCGACCATAAGATCACTGGTGAGGGCAA
>JAFYNO010000083.1 GCA_017549705.1 Bacteroidales bacterium
CATTCCATCCCCATCTCCTCCATCAGGCGGCGTTTTGTGGCTTGTTCAAGCGACTCACCGTCACGCGGATGACTGCAGCAGGTGTTGGTCCACAAACCCGGAGTGTGGTATTTTGTGAGCGCACGTTGTTGAAGCAGCATCTCCCCTTTGCTGTTGAAGATGAAAATCGAGAAGGCACGGTGCAACGTCGGGTTGACGTGAGCGGCCTACTTCTCCATCAATCCGATTTTATTGTCTTGATTATCAACGAGAACGACGTATTCGAGCATAATCTAAACGTTGAATCTGATATTAATGATATCGCCATCCTTCACCACATAATTCTTTCCTTCGACGGCGAATTTCCCGGCTTCCTTGACGGCCTGTTCCGAGCCGTAGTGCAGAAAATCGTCGCAACTCATCACCTCGGCGCGGATGAAGCCACGCTGAAGGTCGCTGTGGATGACTCCGGCAGCCTCAGGAGCGGTATCGCCCACATGGATGGTCCATGCACGAGTCTCGTCGGGACCAGTTGTGAAGAACGACTGTAGCTTCAAGGTGCTGTAAGCGAGGCGCACAAGCTTGTTCACGCCAGGTTCAGTCAA
This sequence comes from Bacteroidales bacterium, assembly GCA_017549705.1. Taxonomy (GTDB): domain Bacteria; phylum Bacteroidota; class Bacteroidia; order Bacteroidales; family F082; genus Limimorpha. Next base: position 585 of record JAFYNO010000083.1, read on the forward strand.
ACCTGCATCTTCCATAAACAGGGCGCGGTCGGCCTCGCCGAGTTCGGCAATCTCCGACTCGAGTTTTCCGGCAAGGATAATCATATCTTCGCCATGGAGAGCAGCTTTCACAGCCTCGGTGTATTTGTTTCCGGTAAGCGCCGAAGCGTCGTCAACATTGCAGACGTACATTATCGGCTTGACCGTAAGTAATTGAATATCTTGGATATACTTCTTATCCTCCTCAGGCACATTGGCAGTGCGGGCATTCTGCATATTCTCAAGCACCTCCTTGTAAATAGTGAGCACCTCGAAAGCGCGTTTGTTTTCTTTGTCGCCGTTTTTCAGCAGTTTCTCAACACGTTGCAGCTTACGTGTCACGAGGTCGAGGTCGCGCACCTGAAGCTCAAGGTCAACGAGTTCCATGTCGCGCACCGGGTCGATGCTGCCCTCGCTATGCGGAACGTTAGGATCGTCGAAGCAACGCAAAACATGAATCAGCGCATCGACCGTCTGCACCTCGGCGAGGAGTTTGTTACCGACACCTTGTCCACCCTTGCTCAGACCCGGGAGGTCCACTATTTCGACGGTTGCGGGCACTATACGCTTCGAATGCGAGATATTGTCGATAAGTTTGAGGCGTTCGTCGCGCACCTCGCACATTCCGATATTCGATTTCGTGGCGAAGCCGATTTCCGCCTTAGTGTTTGATATACAATTAAATATGGTTGTTTTTCCCGTGTTGGAAAGCCCGATAATTCCGCAGTTTAGTGCCATAACGATAAATTTTTGGCAAAGATACAAAAAATTATTTCATCAATCTTTTACAATTTTTATGTAAATTTGCACCTGAAGACGTTTACGATAATGATATTAAACATAATCAGCAATTATGAGTAAATACTTAAAAATAGATTGGCCCGAAAGCCAGAAAATCACGGAGTTGACAGAAGAAGAACTTGCACAGTTGAACATTGTCAGTGGGCCCGACAAGTCATATTTCGTGCCTGAGGATAAAATGGAAGAGGTCAACAAGCTCATTGAATCAAAAAATGACAGTGCCTTCGTGCGTGCCGCAAAAGAAGTGCTCGGCGATGATTGGGATCCGGAAGATTGTTATGACAGTGCAGACGAATGGCTTGAAGACAAAGACTTTTTCACTCATGAGGATGTTGTCGCCATTTATAATGTGATGGCAGCCATCGCCGACGGTGACGACAGCTCGAAATATTGGGATTTGTCAGAGGAATACTTTAATGGAGAGGATGAGGATGAAGATGAGGAGGATGAGAATTAATAAACTGGAAAAATAATTTTCAAAAACACTTAATCGTAATCATTTTTTCCGTATTTTTGCAATCCATTTTCGAGCCTTATTCCGAAATTGGTTTTTGTAATTGAAAATCAATGACTTGAAATGGAAAAATAAAGTTTAACAATCCTCGATTGCCCAATTCGGAAGAGCCGTCGGGTACAATTTTAAGTAAAATTATAATGAGCGAATTAGAAAACACCGTCAACGAAGAAATCCAGAACGTTGAACAGCCACAGGCTGAGGTGAAGAAGGAAACCAAAAAAGTAAAATCAGTTCCGGCAGACGATTTCGATTGGAGCAGCGACGCCAAGAAGCACGACAGCTACAAAGCTGAAGACCGCGCCCGCATGGAAGCCATGTACGAGAAGACCATGAGTCAGATCGGCGACCACGAAGTCATCGACGGTACAGTCGTTGCAAAGACTTCACGCGAAGTTGTTGTCAACATCGGATTCAAGTCAGATGGTGTTATTCCGATTTCAGAATTCCGTCACAACCCAGACCTTAAGGTGGGTGACAAGATTGAGGTTTACGTTGAGAACCAGGAAGGTATCAACGGACAGCTCGTCCTTTCACACAAGAAGGCTCGCCTCCTCAAGTCATGGGATCGCGTCAACGAGGCTTACGAGAGCCAGGAGATCGTCCGCGGCTTCGTCAAGAGCCGTACAAAAGGCGGCTTGATCGTCGACGTGTTCGGCATCGAGGCATTCTTGCCAGGTTCACAGATCGATGTCAAACCTATCCGCGATTACGACGTATTCGTCAACAG
>JAFYNO010000084.1 GCA_017549705.1 Bacteroidales bacterium
AAAATTTTTCGATATGTCATACATCTCTTTTGATAAAAGGCAGTTGGTGAACCTCGAGTTCTCGATGAACAAGGAGGTTCTGCGCTCCAACCGCCTCGGCGCTTTTTATAATACGACGATAATCGGCTGTAACACAAGGAAATACCACGGTCTGCTGGTGGTGCCTCAGCCTCAGCTCGACAACAACAACCATGTGCTGCTGTCATCGATCGATGAGACGATCATCGCCAATAAGGAGGAGTTCCATCTCGGCGTGCATATGTATAAAGACGGCACTATCTATCCTCGCGGACATAAATACATGCGCGAATTCACTGCCGTGCCGATTCCGAAGATGAGATATCGTATCGGAAGCTCATTATTTACTAAGGAGTTGATATTCGGGGAGAAAGAGTCACGAGTGCTGCTGCGCTACACCCTCGAGGAAGCTGCACAGCCTATCACTTTGCGCCTCACGCCATTCCTCGCATTCCGTAACGTCCATATGGTTACACACGAAAACCACGTCGCCAACCGTAAATATATCCCGCTGAAAAACGGCGCCGCATGGCAGATGTATGAGAACTACGACCATCTGTGCTTCCAGCTGTCGAAAGCGACAGAATACACCCATTGCCCGGATTGGTATCGTAACGTGTTTTATATCAGAGAGTTTGAACGCGGCTATGATCCTGTCGAAGATCTCTATGTGCCAGGATTCTTCGAGGTGGCACTGAAACCGGGCGAGAGCGTGGTGGTGTCGGCAGGCCTCGACGAGAGAAATCCCGCTATCTTGAAGAAACATTTCGAGGATCAGATAGAACACCGCATCCCGTGCGATAGCTTCGAGCACTGCCTCCAAAACTCGGCACTGCAATTTATCATCAGAGGCGAAGACGGCACAAGAATGTACGCTGGCTTCCCTTGGTTCGGCTCATGCAGCCGCGACACCTTCCTCTCAATGCCTGGCATCTGCCTCGCCAACGACGATGAAAAGACGTTCAAAGACATGCTGAAATACTTCATCAAGAGGATGCAAGGCGCGTTCTTCCCGCACAGATATTATCAGAAGAGCCTCTATTACACCGCCGTCGACTCACCGCTGTGGTTCTTCATGAACCTTCAGAAATATGAGTCGATGCTGGGCAAGACAAGAGCAGCCATCTGGCGCGAATATGGCGAAGTCATCACCACTATACTCGACAAATTCATCCAAGGCACCGATTTCAACGTCAAAGCTCAGGACAACGGACTGCTCTACGCTGGCAATGAGAACCTCGCACTCACTTGGATGAACGTGTTCTGCGACGGCAAGCCTTGGACACCGAGAACAGGATTTGCAATCGAGATTAACGCCTTGTGGTACAACGCATTGCGTTATGGAGTCGAGCTGCTTAAAGCCGCCGACAAGAAGAACCCGAATCTCAAAGTCTGGCAGAAATATGCCAAGAAGATTGAAACATCATTCGTTGAGACCTTCTACGATGAGAAAAACGATATGTTCTACGATTACGTCAACGAGCATGAGAAAAACGAACAGGTGCGCCCGAACATGCTGATAGCTGCATCACTGCGTTATTCTCCTTTGAACGATACTTTGAAGAAACGTATTCTCGATATAACACGTTCTGAGCTGCTGACAATCAGAGGATTACGTTCGTTGTCGCCGAGAGATGTCAACTACAAGGGTGTTACTATCGGCAACCATAGCGAGCGCGAGCAGGCATATCATAACGGAAGCGTATTCCCTTGGCTGATGATGCCTTACACCGATTTGTGCGCACGTCTCTACAGAAAGACAGCGGTGCCATTCCTCGAGGATTTGTATCAAGGATTTGAGCAGACTATCTTCGACAACGGCATCGGCAGCATCTCTGAGATCTACGACGGCAACCCACCTCATGAGCCTCGCGGTTGCATCTCACAGTCGACGAGCGTGGCGGCATTGTTGTACATGAGATACGTCATCAACTGGCTGAAATACAGCCCGGAAGAAGAGATGAAGCGTTTCGACATTGATAATTCGTGTATATCAACTAAAAAATAAAAGCTATGAGAGTCTTGATGTTTGGTTGGGAGTTTCCGCCTCATATCACAGGAGGTCTCGGCACGGCTTGCTACGGCATGACGAAGGGTCTCGCCAAGAACGGCGTCGACGTGCTTTTCGTGGTGCCTAAGGCTTTTGGCGACGAGGATCAGAGCAATGTGCACATCCTCAACGCCAGCGACGTGACCGTTGACATCGACCATGAGACGGAGCGAAGTTATTGGGATAGAGTGCAATACATGGAAATAGGCTCCAATATTATCCCATATGTGGGGCCAGAGCAGTATGAAGCGATGGTGGAGGAACAGCGTCATGCGACGCAAGGCTTCCGCAGCTCGGTGTTCGCACCAAGATACGAGTTTTCGGGCAAATACGGAGCTAACCTCATGGAGGAAGTGGCCCGCTACGCCTTGATAGGCTCGTCGCTAGCCACGAAATACGACTTCGACGTCATCCATGCACACGACTGGCTGACATATTCAGCAGGAATAGCTGCGAAAGAGACGACAGGCAAGCCGCTCGTTGTACATATGCACGCAACAGAGTTCGACCGTTCGGGCGAGAATATCAACACCGACGTGTATGCTATCGAACGTCGTGGCATGGAAGCAGCCGACCTCGTGATTACCGTCAGCGACTGGACACGTAACATCGTCATCGAGAAATACGGCATCAACCCTGATAAGGTGATAACAGTGCATAACGCCGTGGAGCCGAGCGATAAGTCACTTGACGAATACGAGCGCAGTGGCCTGAAAAACAAGGTCGTGACCTTCCTCGGCCGTATCACATTCCAGAAAGGCCCCGAGTATTTCGTGGAGGCAGCTTATAAGATTTTGCAAGTCGACCCGAGCATCCATTTCGTGATGGCAGGCACCGGCGATCTTTTGCAAAAGATGATAAAACGTGTGTCATATCTGAAGATAGGCTCCAACTTCCACTTCACAGGATTCTTGAAAGGCAACGACGTCGACCAGATGTTTGCCATGACAGACGTCTTCGTAATGCCTTCAATATCAGAGCCTTTCGGCATCGTTCCACTAGAAGCTATGCGTCTGAATGTGCCTGTGGTCATCTCAAAGCAGTCGGGAGTATCGGAGGTCGTCGAGCATGCCCTGAAAGTCGATTTCTGGGATATCAACGGTCTCGCAGACGCCATCTACGGTCTTTGCAAATATAAGGCGGTGAACGACATTTTCCGCAAGGAAGGAAAAGAAGAAGTCGACAACCTCAAATGGGAATTCGCCGCAAAGAAGATTAAAAATGTTTATGAATTAGCAATAAATTTAAGATAGATATGAGAGCATTATGTTTCTATTTCCAAGTGCATCAGCCATATAGGCTCCGCACATATCGTTTCTTCGATATCGGAAAACGTCATTTCTATTATGACGATTACAACAACCGCATCACGATGCAGCGCGTGGCAGAGAGATGCTATATTCCGATGAATAATTTGATGATGGAAAAGATAGCGGAACTTGGAAACAAGATGAAGTTCGCCATCTCGTTCACCGGACCAGCCATCGAGCAGATGGAGGTATATGCGCCATATGCGCTGGAGAGCTTTAAAAAGCTGGTGGCTACAGGCAACGTGGAGGTGCTCGCCGAGACATATTCGCACTCGGTCGCCTCGCTGATGGATAAAGAGGCGTTTAAGATGGACGTGGCCGACCATAAAAAGCTTATGAAAGAAGTGTTTGGCGTCAAAACGAAGACTTTCCATAATACAGAGCTGATATATTCCAATGAGATTGGTGCTGACGTGGCTGAGATGGGCTTCGACCTTATGCTCACTGAAGGCGCTAAACACGTGCTCGGCTGGAAGAGTCCTAACTACCTGTATGCCAATGCTATTAATCCAAAGCTGAAGGTGATGCTCCGCAATAATAAGATGAGCGACGAGATAGCTCTGAAGTTCGTGCATGAGACCTTCACCGTCGATGACTTCGTAAATTGGCTCAATTCTCTGCCAAAAGAGGAGGAGCTGGTCAACATTTTCCTTGACTATGAGACCTTTGGCGAGGATATCGACGCCTCGACAGGTATCTTCAACTTTATGAGATATCTGCCTGACGCAGTGCTGAAAAACACCGATTTCCGTCTGGTTACACCACATCAGATTGCTGATAAGATGCAGCCAACGGGAGTATTCGACGCCCCGATTCCGCTCTCATGCCGTGATGAGGAACGTGACCTCTCCAACTGGATGGGTAACGATATGCAAGACGATGCCTTGGCTACATTGTATGGCTGCTTCAAGAAGGTGAAAGCCTCTAAGGATGAAGAACTTATGCGCGACTGGCGTACACTGCAGGCCTCAGAAAACTTTGCCGGAATGTGTACCAAACACCCAGGTGGCACGCCATACGACTACTACATCAACTATATGAATATTTTGACAGATTTTATTAATAGAATGAAATGACGCCTGACTATTTATTTGAGACAAGCTGGGAAGTTTGTAACATGGTGGGCGGTATATACACCGTCATTTCCACAAAGGCTGAAGAACTTAAGCAATTACTTGACGATCATTATATTACCATTGGTCCCGACATCGTAAAAGAGGCGCACGAGACCATGTATTTCATTGAAGACCCGTCGCTTTTCGCCGAATGGCGCGAGAAGGTCGCGGAACAGCTAGGCGTGAAAGTGCGCGTCGGCCGTTGGAAGATATCGGCCAAACCGATAGCCATCCTCATCGATTATACCTCGATGTATTCCATTAAAAATGAGATACTTGGACACCTCTGGGAACGCTATCAACTCGACTCCATTCAGGGTCAGTGGGACTATATCGAACCGGTAGTTTTTGGCTACGCTGCCGGAAAAGTCATCGAAAATTTCGTGGAGTGGAATGTTGGACAGGACGACACCGTCGTGGCACAATTCCATGAATGGATGACAGGCGCCGGAGTACTGTATATCAAAGAGCATTGCCCTTATATCTCAACGGTTTTCACTACTCACGCAACATATCTCGGAAGAGCAATAAGTGGCAATGGACTGCCGCTTTATAGCCAACTCAACACATATAATCCGCAGGCTACCGCATGTCGTTTCAACATCGTGTCACAACAGTCGATGGAGATGAAATCAGCACAAAATGCTGATGTTTTCACCACAGTGAGCGAGATCACGGCACAAGAATGCGAACAGTTCTTGGAGAGAAAACCGGATTTTATCACAATAAACGGAATTAATTCTGATTTTAAAGGATTTCTCGACTCCGCTAGAAATGACAGCCGAGCAAAGATCTTTACCATTATCGACGCCCTTTGCGGAAAAGAGGTGCCACGCGATTCAATGCTGATAATCAACAGCGGCAGATATGAATTCCATAACAAAGGTATCGACTTGTATATCAAGATGTTAGCGAAGCTGAACCACGACGAAAATCTGAAACGTGACATCGTGGCGGTGATTGCAGTGCCAGGTAACATTGCTGGTCCATCGAAAGATTTGCTGCATCGTCTTAATAAAGAAGTCGAGAAAGTTGGTCACACCGACTACCCATGCACACATTATATTCATGACTATCAATGGGATATGGTGCTCAACGCCTTGCGCGACAACGGACTTCAGAACAATGAAGGCGACCGCGTGAAAGTGATGTTCATCCCAGCCTATCTGAATGGAAACGACGGCGTTTTCAATATTAAATACAATGAATTCCTTTACGGATTCGACCTTTCAGTGTTCCCATCTTATTATGAACCATGGGGTTACACTCCGCTGGAGAGCATCGCTCACGGCATCCCGACCATAACCATGGATGTATCTGGATTTGGAAGATATATCCTAAGCGAAAAGATTGATAATGAAGCCGTTACAGTGATTCATCGCGAAGAGGAAAACAGCGAAACGGTTGTCAATAAGATGGCTGAAGTGGTAGAAAAAATGGCCGCTCATTCTGAGAAAGAGAATAAAGAGATTTCAGACAAAGCCATCGAGATTGGATCAAAATTGGTTTGGAAGAAACTGATAACAAATTATTTGAAAGCATACGACCTCGCCGTTAGAAAATCAGGAGGAAAAGAGTATATTAAACAGAGCAAAAAATATTCAGAAGTGTTAAGAAATTTTGACTATAAGAAACAGGACGCGCCGACATGGAAAAAGATTTTGATCGAGCCGGTGTATTCGAATGAGATGAAGAAGTTGCAGGAGCTGGCTAATAACCTATGGTGGTGCTGGAATGTGGATGCCATCGAGCTATTCGAAAGCATTGACCCTGTTGCGTTTGAGCGCCTTGAGCAGAACCCCATCGCATTGATGAAGAGTCTCACCAAGTCGCAGATCGAAGACCTTGAACAGGATGAGAAATTTGTCGATAAGCTCAATCAAGTTTACGACAAATTTAAGAAATATATGTCGGTGAAGCCCGAAAACGACAATAAGATAGCGTATTTCTCGATGGAATACGGCTTGCTTAAGTCGCTGAAGATATATTCCGGCGGTCTCGGCATTCTTGCTGGCGACTACCTCAAACAGGCCTCCGATTCTAATGCTAACTTATTGGCAATAGGATTGCTATATCGCTACGGCTATTTCAACCAGGAACTCTCGGTTTGGGGCGACCAACTCTCGCAATATCTGCCACAGAAGTTCTCAATGCTGCCAATTGAACCTGTTCGTGATGAGGAAGGCAACTGGGTGACCATCAGCATCGCATTCCCAGGCAGAAATGTTATCGCGAAAGTGTGGAAAGTCAACGTGGGAAGAATCAGCCTGTATCTGCTTGACACTGATACTGACAAGAACTCGTCTGAGGATCGTGCCATCACCGGACAACTTTACGGCGGCGATAGCGAGATGCGTATCAAGCAAGAGATACTGCTTGGCATCGGCGGTATCAGGATGCTTAACGCATTGAATATCAAACCAACTATTTATCATTGCAATGAAGGTCATGCTGCCTTCTGCGGCTTAGAAAGACTCAGCAACTACGTAGCAAAACATAACCTCGACTTCGACGTGGCAAAAGAGCTCGTGCGCACTTCGACTTTGTTTACGACACATACTCCAGTGCCGGCTGGTCACGACGCCTTCGAGGAGAATCTCATGAGAACTTATCTCTCGCAATTCCCAGGCAGAGTCAATATTTCGTGGGAAGACTTCATGAACCTCGGCCGCATGCGTCACAACGACCCGAACGAGAAGTTCTCGATGAGCGTGCTGGCAGTGAACCTCAGCCAGGAAGTCAATGGCGTGAGCCGCATACACGGAAGAGTGAGCCGCGAGATGTTCCAACAGATGTGGCCAGGCTATTTCGCCGAGGAGAACCATATCGGCTACGTCACCAACGGCGTGCATCTCCCGACATGGGCCGACAAAAACTGGCAACGCTTATATAATAAGGTGTTGGGCGAGAATTATATCGAGAATCAATCTGACCCTACCGTTTGGGAAAAGATTCAGAATGTACCTGACAAAGACTTCTGGGAGATTCGTAAAGAATTGAAACACAACCTTATAGAGTTTATCAAGGTTAAGCTTGCCGATGATATGCAGCGCCGCTCGGAGAGCCCGAAACTCATTATCGAGACGCTGGAAAAACTCAACGAAAACGCTTTGATCATAGGCTTTGCAAGACGTTTCGCAACGTATAAACGAGCACATCTGTTGTTCAGCAATCTTGAACGTCTGGCAGAACTCGTCAATGATAATAAACGTCCGGTCATCTTCCTGTTTGCTGGCAAGGCGCACCCGAACGACAAGGCTGGTCAGGATCTGATTAAGAATATAATTGAGGTCGGAAGAAGAAAAGAATTCATTGGTAAGGTGTTGTTTATCAATAACTACGACATGGAAATCGGTAAACTACTGACTTCGAGTGTCGATATTTGGATGAACACGCCGACACGTCCATTGGAGGCTTCTGGTACCTCTGGCGAGAAAGCCGCGATGAACGGAACGCTCAACTTCTCGGTGCTTGACGGCTGGTGGGCTGAAGGCTATCGCCCGAAGGCAGGCTGGGCCATCAAAGAAGAACGTACCTATGACGACCAACATTATCAGGATGAACTTGATGCCGAGACAATATATAACACATTCGAAAACGAGATAATCCCGTTGTATTTCAATAGGGACAAAGACGGCGTGCCATGTGAATGGATTCAGTGCATGAAGAACGACATGATGCAGATCGCGCCGTTCTATACCATGAAACGTATGCTCGACGATTATTTCAGTCAGTATTACAACAAACTCATCGAGCGCACCAACTGGATGAAAGCTAACAGATATGCCAAAGCGTTTGAAATTGTCGATTGGAAACGCAATGTGGAGGCCAACTGGGACAAGATCGAGGTTGAATCTATCAAAGTGCCTGATCCGGATGTGCGTCCGCTCAACTTCGGAGAAGTCATCATTGCTGAGATCACGTTGAAAACTCCAGGCTTGAAGAAAGGCGATGTCGGTATTGAGTTGCTTGTCGCTGACAAGGATAATGATATGATTAGCAAGCTCGTACGTGTCGATCCGTTGCAGTTAGTTGATGCCGGTGAGGGCTGGGCTCGTTATTACATCAGCTTGCCGATTGGCAGGGCAGGAGTGTTTAACTACACCTTCCGAATCTTCCCGACGAACGAGATGTTGCCTCACCGTCAGGATCTGCCGTTGGTCAAGTGGATTTAATAGGTTTTAAATACTTCTATTGCTATCGCGGCGCAGGCTTCAGCGTCGGCTAGCGCATTGTGATGCTTGTTTTTCTTGTTGAAATCGTAACCGCAGGCTGAGGCGGCTGTCTGAAGTTTGTGGTTCTCCAAATCAGGGAAGACGATTTCGGAGGCACGTTTGGTGTCGTAAATCTTGAAGCGTTTACGCCCCATTTTGTAATATTCGAACAACGAATTCAAACAGCGTTTTTCGAACTCGTAGCCGTGCGCCACAAATGGTAACCCTTTGATTTTCTTCTCAATCTGATTCCATACTTGAGGAAAGATAGGCGCGTCGTCGGTGTCTTTTTTCTTGAGACCGTGAATCTTGGTGGTATAGAAATCGTAGTAGTTGGGCACGGGCTTTACGAGGCTGTAAAACTCTTCCACAATCTCGCGGTCGCGCACAATGACAATCCCCATGCTGCATACGCTGGTGGTCGCAGCATTTGCTCCCTCGAAGTCGATGGCGACGAAGTCAGGGAGGTTGGGCAAGACGTCGTCAGGCTTTGATTTCGCAGTAGTAGATGTCGATGCCATCGTCTTCAAACATTGCTTCACTCAGACAATACTGACCCGGACGGTCGTCCTCCTGGAAAAGATAAACCGACGCCTTGTGGAATGTCAGAGGCTTTTGGTCGGCCGACAGTTTCTGCACCGTTTCGTACGAAATGCCTTCAATCTTGCAAAGCTTCATCATTGCCGCAAGGTCAAGGTCGACGTTCAGAAACATGTCCTTTTTGCCTTCTTTCCAAGCAATACTGATGATTCCCGTGGTGTAAAGCTCGAAATCTTTAATCTCTATTTTTTTCATATTTTCAATTTCTTCCAGTTTGCAAATTTTATATAAAGTATTGATACCAAGGCGATTAAGCCTCCGTAGATGTATTCGCATGTCCATACCCATTCCACTTTGGTGGTGATGCCTGTCAAGATCCAGACATAAACGATGTAAAGAATCAGGATGCCGAATTCAAGCCAAAGTGCCGCGTTGGTGTTGCCTGTTCCTGACACCGACTCGAATATGACCGCTCCCATCGCCTGGAATAATATCGCTCCGCAAATCACATAAATGGAAGGGATGGCTGCGTTTGCAAGCACCATGTCGTCGGTGTAGATGCTCATCACGGTGGTTGGGAAGAAGATGCACACCAAAATCAGCGGAATGCAGCAGAGGATACAATTGAAGACGATTCTGAACACCGTTTTCATGACTTCGTCGGCATGTCCGGCTCCGATGATGCGGCTCGTCAGGGTGTTGGAAGTGGCTAGGAAGCCGAACACCGGGATGAACAGAATCATATAGACGCTGCGTGCTATCGACGAGATTCCGATGGCCTGTTCGCCCATCTTCTCAACCATGATGAAGAAGATAAACCATGCACTGAATGAGAACAGCTTCTGGAACATTGTTGGTGTAGCTATCTTGAAGATGTTGATAATCAATTCTTTACTTATTCCATGAGGCTTGAAAAGCTCGTATTCGCGCTTGCCTAATGTGATATAGGTATAGACGAAGAAGAAGGTTGTGGCAGTAATCTCAGCTATCAGCGAAGCTAAGGCTGCGCCGGCGATTCCCATCTCAGGCAAGCCCCAATGTCCGAAAATAAGGCAGTAGTCGAGGATGATGTTGACTGTCGCCATAATGACCGTCGAATAGGTGATGACTTTAGTGTTGGAAAGTCCGGTGTACAACGAGCGGAAGAGGTAGTTAAAACACACGAAGACGATGCCGAACTGCCTCACGTTGATGTATTCCATCGCGCTGGCATAAATGCTATCGGAAGCTATGATGAAGTCGAGGAGCGGACCTGAGAAGATCCACATAATCGCAAACAAAAACAGTCCGAAAATGAGTATAGACGCGGCTCCGTGTTGGAAGATGCTGCCGATTTTGTTGTACTCCTGAGCGCCGAAACGTCGGGCGATAATTATCTGAATACCAATGGCTAAGCCCATCGCCATGGTGGTGAACACGAAGTAATACATGCCCGCCATCATCGAGGCGCCAAGTGCAATCACGCCGAGGTGACCCAGAAACGCCGTGTCGGTAAAGGTGATAAGCGTCTGCGCAAGCCCGCCAATCATAATCGGGACCGCAATACGCCAGATTTCTTTTGTGGAGATACTTGTCTTCATAATCGATGCAAAAATACAAAAATAATCTGAATTAATTTGCGTTAAATTATTATATTTGTAGTTCGAAAAATCTTAACGAAGATTGTTGTTTTGAGTTTGTAAATTATTGATAAATAATAAATTAAATTGATGATATGAAAAGATTCGGATTATTTTTAGTGTTCACTGCAATGTTTGTGGCGATGACTATGCCTGCATTGGCTCAATCAGACGAAATGAATGACCTTTTTAAAAGGTATGTAGCAGCAGATAAAGAACAAAAAGCAATAGTAGGTCAAGAACTTGAGACCATGGCTTACAATATTTGGAAAGCCAATAAAACTCAAGAATGCAGAGATTTCGGCACTTTATGCTATGAATATATAGATAATACTGACAATATCGAGGATAATTTATTCATGATCAGTCTCTTTAAATATGTGGGCAATTACAAAGATATTGACAGACTGAATAAATATGCCGATAATGATTGTTATGCTGATGCTACAATCAGAACGATGGCGGAAATACCAGCTTATGCTGAACATCTCAATAAATTGATAATTGTCAGCGGAGGAAATCTCGACCATAAGAATGCTTACGCCTATGCAATTGGAAGACTAAAGATGGTCGACCAAGAATCACTACTGCTGTCATGGTTAAAAGGCGCTGATGACTATCTGAAACTTGAGATTTATAACGCATTGTTGAGGATGGGAAGTAGTGAGGCAATGCTGGTCGCAGACAAAGGCGCTAAGAAACTGTATAAGAAAAAAGATGTGGTATTGAAAATTGGTGGAATGAAGATTCTGGCACAGACGGAAGGTGATAAAGCAATGCCATATTTTTATAAAGCATTGAAAAACAAAGATGTAAATGTGCGTCGCACAGCCCTCGAACTGATGAAGCCTTACGCTAATGAAGAGATTACAGCTTATGTTGTGAAAAAATATGCTAAAAAAGATGTGACGGCTGATATCGTCTGGTGGATTGGAGAATTATATGATAAGTCACAGGCTCAATTCTTGGTGGCACAGTTGTCTTCGGATAATCCAAAAGTGGTGGAAGAAGCAATAAGAGCTGTCTTCAAAATTGAAAATCAAGAAGGATTGAACGTTGTGAAAACGATGTTCGGCGGTCAGTATCAACCAGTTATCAAAGAGACTATGACTCTGACGAGTAGTGACGTATCATCAATTCTCAAAGATGCAATGCAAGGCGATGATCATAAAAAACTCTGTGCACTTGAAATTTTAGCAGAGAAACGCTGCCCAACGTTGTTCTCTGATGTTATGAATCTGATTAAAAGCAACAATCCTGAGATAAAAGATGCTGCATTTAAAGCCTTGAAAAATGTAGCTGTCGGATCACAAGGAGAAGTGCTGAGAAATTTAATGGAATCGTGCGAAGAAAAATATGTCGAAGATGTGCAAGATGCAATAATAATCGCTATGCGTAAGGCGAAAACGAAACAAATAGATAACTTTTTGAATAATATCAAAAAGGATAGCCCGGAAATAATGTCTCGTTTTTACAAGATATTTGTGTCATTCAATACTGAGACGAGCATAAATAAACTTGTTGAATGCTATCATTTGGGTTATAACAAGGTAAAAGCTGTCGAAGCGCTTATGCTCATTGAAGATCCAACGTATGTGAATGTGTTTCAAGAACTTGTGAATGAGAACGATGAGTATTGTGAGCGATTTGATAACAAGTATCATAGTCTGATTAACGAAAAGAAATAAAAGGTGAAGTTTTTTAAGCTGCTGATAATCGTTTTGTTGCTGACAGGTGTCCAAGAGCTGAGTGGCCAACGTCTTGGCTATAAAGCTCCTGATATTCATGCTGTTACCATCGATGGTAGGGAGTTTAACCTTTATGACGTCGAGGCGAAATATACGATCATGCTTTTTTGGTCGTATACCTGCCCTCATTGCCGTGATCTGATAAAAGAATTAGGTGATCTGATTAAGCAACATGATGATTGTGAGTTAGTTACAGTGCAAGTGTCGGGGGAGCTGAAAGATGTGAAACGTATCATCAGGAAAAATAAACTGAAAAAACATTATAACATCTGTGACGGGAAAGGTTGGCATTCACCGATAATTCAAGACTACGACATAAACATGACACCGTCGATAATAATTCTTAACGAAGATAAAAAAATCGTCGCCGAACCTTTTGATATTGATGAAGTTATAGCATTTTTTGAATGATGAGAAAGATATATCTCCTATTAACATTACTGCTTTGGTGTTTTGTCGCCGCTGCCCAAACAGAAGAAGATCAGTGGGTTGATTCTGTTTACAACTCTTTGACTAATGAGCAGCGTGTGGGACAACTTATCAACGTGCGCGCAAATCTTCCTAATAAACCATATTTCGCTGAAGTTCAAGGACTTATTGAAAGATATAACATAGGTGGAGTGACTTTTTTTCGTACCGATGCTGAACCGTTACTCAAACAAGTCAACGAGTGGCAGACAATGGCTCAGACCCCGTTGATGGTCGCCATTGACGGCGAATGGGGACTCGGCATGCGTCTCAACGACGGAATGTCATATCCTTATCAAATGACGCTGGGAGCCATTCAAAATCAAGAACTTATCGGTGAGATGGGACGTCAAATAGCTGAACAATGCCGTCGCATCGGAATCAATGTCGACTTCGCACCAGATATCGATGTAAATAACGAACCTCAAAATCCTGTCATCGGGATGAGAAGCTTTGGTGAAGATCCAAAACAGGTGGCACAACGCGGCGCCCAGTATGCATTGGCACTTCAAAACAATGGCGTGCTGCCGACAATGAAACATTTCCCCGGTCATGGCGACACCAAGACTGACTCACACGAGGCACTCCCCAAAATAGATAAAAAACTGAAACAGATCAAGAAAACAGAACTGTATCCTTTTGATTTTCTTATACATGAAGGCGTGGCAGGCGCTATGGTGGGACATATTTATATGCCAGCGCTGGAACCTCAAAACAACCTCTCTTCATCGATTTCGAAAAACATAGTCAAAAGTTTATTTAAGGATGAAATGGGTTTTGATGGTATCATCTTCAGCGATGCAATGGAGATGAAAGGAGCCTACCAAGGCATCCATCCGGATGAGGTCGGACTGAAAGCATTATTGGCAGGTATTGACGTCATCTTGATGCCAATGAATCCTGAAAATACTATCTTAAATATTGTAAATCAAATAGATAACGAAGAAGTCGCAAGTAGAGTGGAGGAGAGCTGCAAAAAGGTGCTGAGATATAAATATCGTCTCGGCTTGACAGAAAATCAACAGCTGTCAGAGCTTTTTGTGGATAACGACTTACATCAGCTGAAGTATTACAATCTTAAGCAACGCCTTTATAATGAGGCAGTTACGATGATTAGAAACGAAAAAGAGACCCTTCCGCTTGATAAGTCGCAAAAAATAGCCGTGGTGACGTTCGGCAAGAAAGACAACGTGACAGAAAAACTTGAAGATGAAGGATATGATGTTTGTGGCTATCTTATCAATGGAGATTTGAATGGCACAAAGAAATCACAGATAATCAATGAGTTAAAGAACTATAGACAGGTCGTTGTCAATATTCAAAATACTTCGATTTATGCTACGAGGAACTTCGGCATCAACGATAATATGACGGATTTCGTGAAAGAAATCACTAAAAACAACAAAATCATATTCAACCTCTTCGCATGTCCGTATGCATTGGATAAATTCACATTCAAGAAAACACCAGCAGCGATTGTCATAGGCTATGAAGATACGAAAGAAGCAGTAAATGCTGTGGTTGACGTGATGACGGGCAAGATGAATCCAATAGGGAAGCTGCCAGTTTCGATAGGCAAAAAATATAAAGCTGGAACAGGCTTGAGCTTTGAAGGTATGCTGACTCCAGAATCATTGCCAGTAGAACTTATTGATAATGAATATATTAGAGAAGTCGATTCGATAGCATTGAACGGCATAGAAATTGGCGCATACCCAGGATGCCAAATACTAGCGATGAAAGACGGCAAAATCATTTATGACAAATGTTTCGGACATTTCACATACGATGGTGAACACGAGGTTCAAAGTGACGATGTTTATGACATCGCCTCGTTGACTAAGGTCTTCGCTACTACTTTTGCCATAATGAAACTCTATGACGATGGAAAAATCAGTCTCGAAACAAAACTCAGCGATTATTTCCCTTATCTCAAAAACACCAACAAAAAAGATATCAGATTAATTGAAGTGATGACACATCAGGCTGGCTTAACTGGTTGGATACCAATATATAAGACCATGCTCAAAAATGATCAACCTGACCCTGATATCTTTAGAAAAAGCATTGACGAAGACCATACCGTGCGCGTCGCAAAGGATATGTATATCTCAAAAGACTTTAACTTTGCGATTTGTGAGACGGTAAAAGACTCTGACACAATCAAAAAGAAATACAAATACAGTGATTTAGGTTTTTATCTCCTACCAAAGATCGTTGAAATGGTGACTAATATGCCATTTGAACAATATCTTGAGGAGAGCTTTTACAAGCCGTTAAATCTTAATCATATCTATTATAAGCCGTTGAAACACATTGATATAGATAAGATTGCTCCGACGGAGAATGACACTTATTTCAGGATGCAGCTGCTTCAAGGCGACGTGCATGATCAGGCTGCCGCTTTGATGGGCGGTGTCTCGGGTCATGCCGGACTCTTCGCAAACGCCCGTGATCTGGCCGTGATGATGCAACTGCTTCTGAATGAAGGATATGCTAACAACAGACAATTCCTGTCGAGCTACACTATCAAGAAATTCACCTCGGCTCCATTCGTCGACAATATGAATCGTCGCGGCATCGGCTTCGACAAACCAGAGGTCGACCCGTCGGTGACATACTACACCCCGGCGAAACAGTCGTCGATGAGGAGCTTCGGACATACAGGATTTACTGGAACTTTCGCATGGGCTGACCCGGAAAACGGACTCGTCGTGATATTCCTGTCAAACAGAGTTTATCCAGATGCAAACAATAATAAACTCTCGCAAAACGATATCAGGACGAAGATTCATGAAGCATTATATAATGCTGTACGTTAACCTCTGTCATTTCGACCGGAGCGAAGCGGAGTGGAGAAATCTACGATAAAATTTAAGTTTTTGTTGAGTTTTAAGATTTTATATATAATTTTGTAAGTCAATAAATTAGATATGTCAAATCAAGCAAAATATGATTCTTTAAGAGAGACTTTCGAGTCTTTTATTTATCAGGATTTCCATTATTCAGTGGAAAACGGAGAGTTTTTTGCTCGTTTTGACTTTGTACTCACCCCTTGTCATTTCGAGCGTAGCGAAGCGGAGTCGAGAAATCTTCAGCATAGTGTTGAGTTTCATCCTAAATTTTGTATTCTAAACAGAGATTTTTATCATTGGGATTCCATTCCGAAGCCGTTGATCGATAATCTCGTGTTTCATATCGGAATGATTGAGCTGATAAGCTATTGGAAGATTGCGTGCCCGAAGAAGGTTGTCATCAAGCCGTTTGCGCTTGACGAGGAACAGATTCGCTGGTGGAAGAAGCTGTATTTCAATGGATTAGGTGAGTTTTTCTATGTCAATGGAATCAATACGAGTATTGATGAGTTTATGCAAATTGAGTCGGACGACCTAAAAACGTCATTTCGACCGGAACGAAGCGGAGTGGAGAAATCTCCGACTAACAAAGACGCACTTCTCTATGAGCAAACTCTCATTCCTGTCGGCGGCGGCAAAGACTCCGTGGTGACCCTAGAATTATTGAAGAACCGCGTCCCAGCCATCCCATTGATAATCAATCCGCGTGGTGCCACAAATGAATGTGTGGCAGCCGCAGGATTCACTGAAGGACAAACAGCCATAATCAAGCGCACTCTTGACCCTACGATGCTGAAGATGAACGCCGAAGGCTACCTCAATGGCCATACTCCATTTTCAGCTTTGTTGGCATTCTATACGATTCTCATAGGTTTCGCTACTCAAAGCAGATACATTGCACTCTCAAATGAGTCGTCGGCAAACGAACCAACGGTGCCTGATACCGAAATCAACCATCAATATAGCAAGTCGGTGGCTTTTGAAAATGACTTCAGAGATTACGTGTCAAAGTATATCGATGCTGACATTCAATATTTTAGCTTCTTGCGTCCGCTTAATGAACTGCAAATCGCAAAGCTTTTCAGCCGTGCCAAAGATTATCATAAGGTATTCAAGAGCTGCAACGCTGGCTCAAAAACCGACTCATGGTGCGGTCGTTGTCCGAAATGTCTGTTTACCTGGCTGGCATTGTCACCTTATATCTCAAGAAATGATTTGACCGAAATTTTTGGCAAAGACTTGTTGAGCGACAATAACTTACGCCCGATCCTTGACCAGCTCGACGGCTCGGTGGAAGTAAAGCCGTTCGAATGTGTCGGCACGGTGGGCGAGGTGCGCGCCTGCGTCAACAGAATATTGCAAACCGATGATAATCTGAAAGATACGATTCTGGATGGCGTCGCAAAAACCGATGATATGACTGTCGATGATTACATCGCACAATACGACGATGACAATAATCTGCCAGAGTTATTCGAAAATATCTTGAAGGAGGCATTGCATGCTTAGCAACAACACCATATTCAAGCGCCTCCGTGGCAAACGCATCCTTATCCTCGGATTCGGACGCGAAGGCAAGTCATCACTGGCATTCATTCAGAAATTTCTGCCTCACGCCATCGTCGGCATAGCAGATAAAAACGAGTCAGCATTTAAAGATTTAAATGTCAATGCCAATCTTAAAATATACTTCGGCGAAAACTATTTCGATGCTATAAACGACTACGACATAGTCATTAAAACCCCAGGAATTTCTCTGTTAGACAAAGATGTCGATTTGTCGAAAATCACATCACAAACCGATTTGTTCCTCGAAGCTTATCACAGTCAGATCATCGGAATAACCGGCACAAAAGGTAAGAGCACCACTTCAACGTTGATATATCATCTGCTGAAAGAATCGGGAAACGACACAATTTTGGCTGGAAATATTGGCATTCCGATATTCGACATCATCGAAAAGATCAACAATAGGACTATTATCGTTTTTGAGCTTTCGGCTCATCAGTTGCAGTTTATACATCGGAGCCCGCATATCGGCATATTGCTGAATGTCTTTGAAGAACACCTTGACCATTTCGGCACTTTCGAAGCCTATCGTGATGCTAAGTTAAACATTATCAGGAAGATGGGGGAGATGGACTGGGCTGTCACCAATGCCGAGTTTTGCTATGAGGCAGATAAGATGATGGTACATTCTCTCAATTATCAATATTATGATTTTGATGTTAATTGGGACGATGTTCCTTTGAAAGGTGACCATAACCGATTGAATGTCAAGGCGGCTCTGTGCGCTATCTACGCCTTCGGCATTCCGGTCGCTGATGTCTTGCCTCATTTATACACCTTCCAACCGTTAGAGCACCGTCAGGAGCTGGTGGGTACCTTTGGTGGCGTGACGTTCTATAACGACAGCATCTCGACCATACCTCAGGCCGCCATCGCAGCAATGCAGACCATCAAAAACGTGACATTCCTGCTGCTCGGCGGCTACGACCGCGAAATCGACTACTCGCCTCTAATTGAATATCTTACGAAGAATCCGGTCAAGCATATTTTATATACCGGTAAGGCCGGAAAACGTATGTCCGAGATGCTCCAAGATGCAGGCTATCAAGGTGATATAAAAAATTTCAAAGACCTCAACGAAGCCTTTGAAATTATTAAGAGTTTATCGAAAAACGGCGACATCTGCCTGCTATCGCCAGCCGCCGCAAGCTATGATCAATACAAGAACTTTGAAGAACGCGGCAGATTGTTCAAGGATTTATCAAGATCGTTCTTGCCCGTCTCCGGCTCGTGATAATAATAGAACAAGCACACGTCATCATATTCATTTGAGTGCTCGAACTTGCCACATCTTATATTCTCATCAAATTTAGCCTTGTAAATTATCGCGTCAACGGAATCGTTAGTGATATTGTCGTCGTAATAATAGTTAGGAATTGTGAAGAAATACTCGAAATTCTCATCTAAATAATTGTCTAACAACGGATAAACATAATCATTTCTGATATACAGATCTGCTTCAACATATTCCATATATTTGAAGAAAAACAACATCTGGAAACATGCTGCAGAATAAAATCCCTGAGGAGTTTTGTTCGTGTACTGATAAACCAAGATGCTGTCATTTGCGCTTGAATTAGTAGGCTTTCCAAAAATATCTCTGATTCTCTTTGGCGCGCATCCGAACTCGTACGACGGCTCCCTAAACAGGTCGACGCACACATCTACAGTCTTCTCGTTATAGCCGTTAGACATCTTGACTTTTGCCGTACCGACATTAAATCCATGAATGTTACCGCTTCCTGATACAGTGATAACTTCAACATCAGGGTCTTCGTTTATCGCTTTATAAGTGATGTCATATTCTGATGAAACACCAATCTGATGATTACCGAGTAACTCAACATGAATAGGGTTAGAGTCAGTGTAATTCAATGATTTTGATTTGTCTTTCTTACAACTTGTAAATAAAACAGCTAAAATAGCAATCAAAAATAATGCCTTTTTCATATTTAAAATTATTTGATGCAAAATTATAAAATTCTTTCGGAAAATTGAAGAAAAAAACATAAATTTGCACGTTTTTATGATTAATAACAAATCAAAATATAACTATATGATTAACAACAACTTCATTAAACGTCACAATGGCCCGACAGAAGCAGATGTTGAAAAAATGCTTAAGGTCATTGGCGTGAAATCGACCGAACAGCTCGTCGATGAGATTATTTCTCCTGATATTCGTCTGAAAAAAGACCTCAATATCGGTCGCGGAATGAACGAATACGAATGCATCAGCCATCTCAAGGCTCTCGGCGCAAAGAACAAACAGTTCCGCAGCTACATCGGAATGGGTTACTACAACGTGATTACCCCAGGTGTCATCACACGTAACATCCTCGAGAACCCAGGTTGGTACACATCATATACTCCTTATCAGGCTGAGGTTTCACAGGGCCGTCTCGAAGCTTTGCTCAACTTCCAGACTGTTATCAGCGACATGACCGCAATGCCATTGGCAAACGCTTCGTTGCTCGATGAGGCTACAGCAGCAGCTGAGACAATGCTCATGTTCTACCACGAACGTACACGCGCTCAGGTGAAAGCCGATGTCAAGAAGATTTTCGTGGCTAACGACATGTTCCCACAGACTATCGAGGTTATCAAGACAAGAGCTCACTTCCTCGGAATCGAAGT